>JAHJMH010000008.1 GCA_018821425.1 Nanobdellota archaeon | reverse complement strand
GTTTCTGTTGGAGATAAGAAAGATACTGTAAAGGCGACACTGATTAAATAACTGAAATACCTAAGAAGTAAGAACCTATCTAAAAGTGCATTTGCCTCTTAATAAGAAATTATTTTTAGCCCTTTAATGTTTTCGAAATGTTTTCTATTTTTTGTAATTATCTTTGTTATATTGTTTGATATGTAGATTCCTGCAATTGAGCAATCAAGAAATCCAGCAGTCTTTCCGGAAGATTTTAACTCTTTTAAAATCTCTGATGATTTTTTGCTTGCTTTGAAACTGAGATTCAAAACTTTGTAAGAGCTAAAAATATCATTGTAGAACTTTTCCTCGTCTTTATGTTTTGCATCTTTTAGATCTAACCCAAACATTAATTCTAAATATATAAGGTGATTTAAAATAATTTCTTCATCAATCCGCAATAGTAGGTCTCCTATCTTTTTATCTCCTCGGAATAAGTCTATCAATGCAGTAGTATCAAGCCCGATCATTTTAAGATCTCTCCCTGTGGTCAGAGGTTTTTTCTATTCTCGTGTCAAAGTCTTTTCTGAATTTTTCTATTCTTTTTTCCTTCTTCTCAAAATCAATGTCTGAATCTTTAAGCCCACCGATAAATCTTATAAGAGATTTCCCACTTCTTTTATTTTTTTCACTTCTGAATTCCAAAATTACATCTGAGAAACTCTTATCCCTTTCTTTGAGAGACTTGAGAAACCTATACGCTTCTTCTTTTATTGAGATGTTTATATTTGCCATGTTATGAGTACTCATACTATATGTTGGTATTATTTAAATCTTTTTGACAAAACACTAAATAGAATTTTTATTGAAGCATCTTTAGTATAGAAAAGTTTTTTAATGTCAGATTCTTTGGCGAGGAATGGAGCTTGAGAAGTTGGTTCAAAATGCAAAAGAATTTGGAAGAAAGGCAATTGTTTCTGGGATGATTGTTGCTTCGGGATTTCTTTACTCGGGATGTGCGGGATGTGGGAAGGAAAAAATTGAAGGTCCTTTTGGAGATTCCAATAAATATTTATATTTTGGAGTTGCTTCGGGAGCTCATCCTCGTGAGGGAAGAGATTTTGGAGTGAGAGTGTATGATCAAGATATGCATAAGATACAATTTACGCGTGAAATACAACCTTTGGGACAGGCATTACCAAACGGAAACTTTTATATAACAAATAAGTTGGATGCTTCAAGAAAATACAGAATTGAAATTTATGGTGGAGAAAACAAATCTTGTTATAAGACTTTAGGTGAGATCTCCCAAGAGAGCACTCCTTATTTTTGGACAGATTATGATTTTTCTAAAGCACGGAAAACAACTTCTGCTACAACTCCCTTGCCTCCAGAGCCTCCAACATGGCGCGTAATTTACTTAGATCCTACGCTTACTCCCATTCAAGGATGTTGGGGGGACAACTAAATGGGACTTGAAGGTTTAGTTCAAAACATAGGCAGATACGGTAAACGATTTTTGATTGGTACAGCTCTTGCAAGTTTAATTTCTTTTGGTTCTTATGGTGGTTCTTGTGGGAAAGGAGGAGATAAAGATACCATAACTGGTACGGACAAGACAAAAAAAGCTTATGATGAGTATGTTAAAAGGGCAAATGAGGCTGCGGCAAATGCTAGGGCTGCAGATGATCTCTTAAGGCAGGGCCAAGATGCTGCCCGAAATTCCCAACCATCACAATACAGCTATGATATTTCTGGAACATGGGAATTTTATGCAAATTCTCTTACAAATTCTGGAATGAAGGATATGAAATGTTCTGCTAGTGGAACTTTCGAATTAGAAATGGGAAGTGAGCGAGGGACTTCAGAAGTATACGATGTAAGAGGTACTGCCAGTAATTTCTCTCTTTCATGTATGAGGGGGGGAACACTATATATGGTGTATCCCAGAGTGAAGGGACAAATAACAGGAGGTGTTAGAGCATCAAAACGTCCGTACCTTTTTGAGCTAGTTCTTTTTTCAACATCCTTACTCACAGGGGTTGTTGATGAGAACAATCAGCTAAATAGTTTTTCAAACTTAGCTACTTTCAATGTACCAAACCAATTTCTTGGATTACCTGGAAGTTCAAGAACGCCCTTGAATGGGAGTTGGAAGGCAACAAGAAAATAAGATTTAATCTCTCACAAACTAAAATTTATAAACATCCTTCACAGTTATTTAGTAAGAGATGGTGAATCAATGAAAGTCAAATTATTTATTTTATTATCTGTTCTCATGGTAGGAGTTTTTCTCATGCAGTATGTCTCCCCTGCTTTTTCATCGGGAAGCCAAAATTATTCAATAACAAATGTTTACGGGCCTTCCGCGAACGTTACGGGCTGGATAAACATAAGTCTTGCAGGGGAATCCTCAGATTCAATTGTTCTCGCTTCGTTCGGTAGCGGAGATTCAAATAAATCAATAACTCTTAAGGAAATGCTTGAGAAAAGTCCTTCTTATAATTATTCTTGTAATCCTTTAGACTGCGAGCAGGGATATTCCGCGAGCAATGGAGAAACTTCAAAATTATTTAGTCTTGGAGATAATGAATCAAAAATTTTTGGAATAAGGTTGAGTGGGAATATACAATCAATAAATTCTGCGACATTTAATATCCAAAGTAATGCAGGGGCTTCGTGTTCAAATCAGCTCGGAATTGATTTGTTCAGCGACGGGAATTTGGATTTAGTGAACTCTCAAGCTCCTTCAAGTTTGTCTTGTTCGGGTACAAAAAATTATGGCTGCTTTTATTCAAATGTGAGCACAGAAGAGTTCAGTCTTAACTCTGCGAGCGGCATGTATTGTCAAAAAATAATGCTCTCTGCGCACCCCGGATTTGTGCTTGGTGCATGGGTAAAAAAAGTTAGCGGAAATTCAACCATTCATATGGACCTTCTTGACGCGGACAATGTTCCTCAAGGGACCTGCACACTTCCGGAAGTAACGAACACATCGGGGCAGGAATATTCGTGTAAAACAAGCTCTTCGGTTCTTAGTCCTGAAGAGGGCTACATTTGCATATATACTTCGGGAGGGGATGGGCAATACAAAATAAGCGGGTATGAATCTCCAAACGCCTGCGGATTCAATGGTGTTCCGCCGAGAAATGAAGTCGCAGCGTACAGAATATTTGCAGAAGGCAGGCAGTTCAGTTCGTTCGGGATGAAAGTAGTTTCGGATTCCCTTCCAAGCGGAGAAAAGTTCTCAGATGAAATATGGAACTACCTTGTTCAAAAATACGGGACTACTGACGACAAAGTCGACTGTTCTTCGGCCAACGGATGCGCAGTTCCAATAAAACTTAATTCTGCAGTCAGCCAAGATATCACTTTAAATGACATGCAAATAATTTACACGACAGAAGCAGGTCAAAAAACAGAAGCTAAATTTTACGACGTGACGGAATCTCCATATAAAATAACTTCGGAATACGGAAGAATTTTTATTGAAAGTTCAGGATTCAGCGTTCCGTCCATTTTTGGAGGTTATACTTTTAGTCTAAAACTTGGAGGGACTAATATTGTTTCAGAAAAAATAGAAGTGAAAAATGTTCCAATAATAAAATCGCTTCGCCCAATATCCACAGCGTCGGCAGTTCCCACTGATTTTGAAATTGCAGTTGAAATTCCTAAAAAAGTAAGTATTGTAAGTTATTATTGGGATTTCGGGAACGGCACAATACCGGACATCACAACCATTAACAAAACTCAATACACTTATTCAGACATTGGAAATTATGAAATGAAAGTGACTGTTACGGACACAAGAGGTCTTAGTTCTTCCAAAACATTCCAGGTTAGTGTTGTCTCGCCAAAGAACTGGATAAATAAAACCATAAATGAATTAGAAGGCAACGTTGAAGGAATACAAAAGAGCATTCAAAGTCTTTCTCTTTTTGAGCAGAGCAGTATCAGTTCAGTACTTGATTTGGATAATATAGCTTCCAATGTTGAGAGCGTTAAAGGAGAATATTCAAAAATAAAAGATAATGATACTGAAGAATATGAGAAGGTCGCGGCTAAACTAATTGGGATAAGTGTTCCAAAGAGAGTGCTTCTTACTGCGGATGCTTCTTCTTATTTCCTTCCAGAAAACAGTTATGTTGATGTCGGCGCAGTGAGTTCAATTGCGGGAGGGTCTTACAGCGACGGAGATTTAGATGCATACCAAAATGCCGTGCTTCTGTGGCAATATGAAAATCTTAATGTAACGTTGAAGTTCAAAGAGTTTTCTGCAGAGTATGAATCTGGCACTGAAAAATTGGTCAAAGTTTTTGAACTTAGTGTAAAGGAAAGAACTGATGTCGCTCACGATTATTATTTGATTATTCCAAAATTAAGTGGACTTGATTTTAGTAGACCTTCGCAGGAGAAAGATGGCTTTGCTTACATAAATCTTAACACGATTCAAGGTGTTCCGAAGAAAGTTGAGTTTTATACTACCGAAAACATTTATATTACTGATCTTCCTGCCTTTATTGCGCCTCCGATAACAAGTCTTTCTCTTGGTCGCCCGATATCTCCTAGTGACCAAGGTATCTCGAAAAAATCTGTTTTGATAATGAGTCTCATCTTCCTAATACTCATAGCAATAATTGTTTACATATTCTTACAGCAATGGTATAAGAAGAAATATGAAAAGCATCTTTTCCCAAACAGAAATGATTTATATAATCTTGTGAACTATATTGATCGTGCAAAGGATAAAGGACTTAACCATGAAGAGATTGTTGGAAAGTTGAACAAGGCAAAATGGAATCATGAGCAGATAAAGTACGGAATAAAAAAGTATGAAGGAAGAAGGACTGGAATGTTTGAACTTCCTTTGCCAGGTATATTGAAGAATATTGAAAAAGGTTCAGCCAATGAGAGGTTGAATAAGAAGAAATAAGGGCAAAAAGAAAAAATACATCAGAACACACAAAAATTTAATAAGCCCTTTTCACAGTTATTGTTATGGTGACAAAAGCTATAGGAAATTTTTTCAGAAGGATATTTTTCAGGATTTTCAACCAGAAAAGAGAGCTAAAGCTGGGTTTCTATGGTCCTCCAAATGCGGGAAAAACCAGTCTCGCGAACAGAATATGTAAGGATTTTACGGGTGAAGAAATAGGAAGTGTTAGTAAAGTTCCGCACGAGACAAGAACGGTCCAATTCAAGGAGAAAGTCGAGATAAGTTACAAGGGAAAGAAGATGACTTTCAAGATGATTGACACGCCTGGAATTGCTACAAAAATAGATTATGAAGATTTCTTGAAGTTTAAGATGAAGAAAAAGGATGCGAAGAACAGAGCCAAGCAGGCAACTCAAGGAGTCGTGGAAAGCATAAAATGGCTTGATGATATGGATGTCGTTGTTATCGTTATTGATGCGACGGAAAATCCGTACAACCAGGTTAATCTTACAATTATAGGGAATCTCGTTGCAAGAAAGATTCCGGTTCTTATAGTAGCAAATAAAATTGACCTGAAAAAGGCTAACATAAAAAAGATTGAATCCGCATTCCCGGAGTACGACGTCGTCGGAATCAGCGCCAGATATGGCAAAAATCTTGAGGAATTTTATGAGTCAATCTTTAAACTCGCGAAAAATATTTGAAAAAGAGTCGTGGGAAAAATTAAAAAGCTTGTTTGATTATTTATAATAGAAAAGATGGTGAACAAAAGAAAGAAAAATTTTGGAAAGATAAAGGGATTCTCTATTCAGTTCCTTCCCTACTCGGAGATAAAAAAGTTGGATAGTGTGGAAAGGATAAAGAAGATTCTTGGATTGGTTCTAGGTAATAATATCATAATTCTTCAAGGCAAACTTGAGCCCGAGGAAGAGGCACGGTTGATTGAAGACACGATGGCGATGATTGGACATGTAAAAAACTTTAGAGGAATAGAACTTGCAGTTATTGCGGGGAATGGGAATGGAGGATTCTTTGGAAGGTTCAGAAAGAATCTTGTTAATGCTATCGCGGGAAGCGACACGGGGGCAGTAACGATAATCGGTCCTGCGACCGTCGTTAAGGAAATTAAGCGAAACCCAAAGAAGATTGAGTTGCTGCTGAATCGTTAAGTTTGAGAACGAATATACCAAAAGATAAGTAAGATTATCAGAATTATTAAAACGATTCGCGGATCAATGAACCACCCTTTTTTGTTCATTTTCTATTCAAACTTTCCAAGTTTTTAATTCTTTCGTGAAGATTAAATTTTTCGTCAAATAACTTGATTCTTATTTTTTGTTCCTTAATCTCGTTGTAAATATCAAATATAACAAAGAAAAGAATTATCGAAACGACAATTAGAGTGAAGATGAATTTCCCTTCCAAGTCCGCAGAAAAAGGGTTATAAAATATCGTCAAAAGTCCTAGAATAAATAACGAGACAAGTTGAATAAGAGATGCCTGTTGCATAAAAAGCCCACATAAAAAAGTTATTTAAATATTATTGTATCAGAAATTATATTCATTCTTTCCATAAGGAAAAAATTAAATAGGGCGTAGTCCTCATTTTTACATGGCGCACCAATGTGTAAAATGTTCAAATCTTATTCCTATCGGAAGCAAGGAAATTCTTGAAGGTTGTGGTAAATGCGGCGGACGATTCTTTTTCTATATCCAAGACGATCAGATTAAGAACATGAGGGAAAAGATTGTTGAAGTTCCGGAAGAACAGAAGATACAAATTGAAAAAGATATAAGAGAAATGGTGGGCATCACAGATGATAGTGCGCCGGTTATTCTCGACATAGAATCGATAAGAGTTACAGGCGAGGGAAAGTTTGAGCTTGACGTCGTGAAACTTTTTAGGAAAGGTCAGCCGTTGATTTACAAGCTTGAAGAAGGGAAATATATAATTGATCTCGCGTCGACGCTGAAGGCAGATTTGAAGGATTTTGAGAAAGAGTGATTCTTACTTACTCGAGAACCTCAATAGACTTATAAATATTATATTCGTATTCTGTTTATGAAAAAGAGAATTGATTCTGTCCTGAAAGAAGTTCTTGAAAGCAAAGATGTTCCTGTAGAGGATTTGAAGCAAATAGACGTCGTTCTGAAAAAGTTTCTTGCTGATTTTAAGGAAAAATTGAAGTCTCTCAAGATTGATGCCGATGTTTTTGTGGGTGGAAGTGCGGCAAAAGGAACAATGATAAAAAAAGATAATTACGATATTGATATCTTTGTTAGATTTAATGCCTCGAACCGAGGGGGGCACCCCCTTACGCTAACCACCACGAAAAACGGATCTGGAGGGTACGAAGACTCTGAGTTTTCGACGCTGACGAAAAAAGTTCTTGATAAAATGAAAGATGTGAAAGTTGATGTTATTCACGGCTCAAGAGATTATTTTAAAATTCAGATTTCTGCAGAACTTTTCTTTGAGATTATTCCTGTGAAGAAAATAAAAAATCCTAAAGAAGCAGATAATATTACTGACCTTTCGTATTCGCACGTGAATTATATAAAGAAAAAAGTAAAATCAAAAAAAGTTCTTGATGAGATAAAACTCGCGAAGGCGTTCTGCTATTCTAAGGGCTGTTACGGTGCGGAGTCTTACATTCGCGGTTTTTCGGGCTATGGACTTGAGCTTTTGATTCATCATTACGGAAGCTTTCTCAAAATGGCTCGTGAGCTTGGAAAAATTGGGAAAGAAAAGCTGGTTATAGATACAGAGAAATTTTACAAAAATAAGAATATTGTTCTGATGGATTTGAACGAGTCGAAATTGCATTCGCCGATAGTTCTCGTGGATCCGACTTACAAGACGCGGAACGTTTTGGCGGCTTTGTCTGAAGAAACATTTAGAGAATTTCAGAAAGATTTGAAAAGTTTTTTGAAGAGTCCGAGCGTGCGAGATTTTGAGCGCGCGGACTCGACGACGGAATTCGCAAAAGCAGAAAAAAGCGCAGCGAAGAAGAAATATGAATTTATGTTGCTGGAGGCGACGACGGAAAAGCAAGAAGGCGATGTCGCCGGAAGCAAGCTTCTGAAGTTTTACAATCACCTTGGCAAAGAAGTGAAAAGATTTTTTGACATAAAAGATTGCGGTTTTGATTATTTTGATGGACAAAACGCGCGGTTTTTCTTTTCTGTTAAGAAGAAAAAAGATATTTTGATTTGTGGTCCGCGCGCGGAAGACGCCGCGAATGTAAAAAGATTTCGTGCGAAACATAAATCGGCATTTGTTAAAGGAAAAAGAATTTATTCAAAATTGAAGGTCAATTTTAATCTTGAGAAATTTTTAGAAGATTGGGGAAAGAAGCATAAAGAGAGAATGAAAGAAATGAGTGTTAATCATCTCTCTAAGGTAAGTTAATTGCCTCCAACAGCCTTATCAAAAAGCGCCGCGAATGCCTGCGAGAAAAACTCCGAATTAATCCATACTGCTAAGTCTTCGTTCTTCTTGCTTTCGTTACCGGGTTTTTCCTCGGCGTCTCTTGAGATGTAAAAAAGAATTTCTTTTCTATCAATTATGAAGAACTTGGAATCGATGTCTATTTTTTTGATTTTTATTTTAAGCGCAGTGCCTATTCCCTTTATGAGTTTTTCGTCGCCTGAAAGTGCGATTTTTATTTTTATGTCCGACTTCATGAGAATTGCAATTGTCTGCTG
>JAHJMH010000039.1 GCA_018821425.1 Nanobdellota archaeon | reverse complement strand
TTTTGATTGTTCCAAATTCTTTATCTTCCCTTTGGGCGGGACCTTACAATTTTCAAACTACGCCAGATTCCCCAACACAATTCCTACAAGAACAAACAATGTAATCGTTGCTACAAGTCCCGTAATGAAATAAAGTATCATCCCCTTCGAGAAATTCTTTCCAGTGGAATTCATCTGCAGAAGTTTGTCTTCGCCAGATTCAACCGTGACCAATGTCTTCGTCAAAATAAATATTATCTCAATAAGATAAATTCCAATTATTATTTGGAGGAAATAAGGCGGAATCATTTTTGTAACATCGAAAATATCAAGTATCGCGCCAATGTTTCCTAAACCTGAAGATGCGCTCTCGCCTTGAAGTTGCTCCAACCCAAGCCGTGAAAGAATGGAAGTTATCATCGCTGCCAAACCGACAACGACTCCCGAAAGCAACGGAGCAAGGAAATTCATATTAGATTTCATATCCGAAAGAACTTCTGCGAGCATATCCTTGAGTCGCAAAGTAATTTTCTGAATGTTCTTCACATACTCTGAAATGCTCATCATACTAACTGCAGCAATCTTCAAACCTTTCTTTGCAGACTCGACGAGAATCTTCATACTTATTGAAATTAAATCTGAAGGATAATGAATAATCGCCCCGCGCTTTGAATCAAAAATCGCGCGCTCAACATTCATCCCGGCCTGTTTAATATTGTAATCAACTCTCAAGAAAAAATCCTCAGTCCTCAAACCTTTCGCGCTCTCCGCGACTTTCCCAAAGATAAGTTCCGGCGGAACACCGTTCCCTAACCGATTCCCAATTTGGAAAAGAGAATTGTTAAACTCAACTTCAAGTTGCTTCGTCTTCGTCCTCTCGACTATAAGTTCCTTCGTTCTATCCTTGTAAGCGATTGAAAAAAACATAGCAATTCCTAAAGGTATAAACATGCTAAAGATTAAGGCACCGACACCAAAGGGACCTTTCGTTCCAGAAGAAGAATCAACAAATCCAAATAAATCTCCATCACCAAGAATACCTAAACCAAGTTCAACAAAAGAATAATCTTTTTGGAATCCCAAAACTTCTGGAAAAGGAGTATACTGGAAAATAAATGGAAGCAAACCAATTATCATAAATGGTAAAACAATCGCCGCTGCCTTGAAGTACGGTTTCTTGCTTTTGTATTTGTAATAAAAAGGATTCCTTTCCAGCAACGATGTTTCCCCGTAACCGCCAGGCCTCAAGAAAACAATTTTATCAGTCAAATAGAAAACAACAAATGGAATTATCAGATTAAAAAATATGAAAATGTGCACCCAAGTCAAAAGTCCGCCAAGCATCGCCGTCGCTAATGGAAGAAGGGCAAGACCGAGAGTTGGAAGAACAACTCCGAGCATGTAAACATTTGTCAATGGGCTCTTAACCTCGTGCGTAAAAGTCAACATCTTGTCATAAACCCCGTCAAGAACAATCTTCAAAGATTTCTCAAGAGTCAAAATTCTCCGAGTATCGTCTGGCTCGTAAAGACTGCTCTCGATTAAATGGAAACCTTCAATGAACTCAACAGAATAATCTCTCCAAGTCTCAAGATAATTATCAAGACTCGCCTTTATCGTAGAAAACTTTCCAACTTGCACATCATAAAAAACTTTTTTCAAATCCAAGGCCAAAGGATACTGCAAATGCTGCGACGCGAAGGCAATCGCCCTCTCAAGATTCGGCGTGTGGCGCATGTAAACAACAACATAAAGTATCGCGGGAACCATTTGCGACGAAGCCTTGAGCCGCCATTTGTTCGCAAGCCGTTCGGGATAAGCTTTCATAAAGTAAAAAAGAAAAACTGAAACCAAAATGGTTAGGAAGAAAAACAGCGTTGGAAAAGCTGCGAGGCTTCCTTTCAAAAAAACAATTGCTACTGAAATCAAAACTCCGAGGAAAAAAACTGCCATAAAAGTCATGATGCTCAAGGTCAATGGCTGCCAAGGTTCTAAATCCAAATGTGCGATTTTCAGAGACCTTTGAATTCCTTTCGCGTCCTTCTCCGAAATTTTAAGTTTCACGACGCTGCCCAAACTCTTGCACCATTTCTCATACCTTGTGATTTCGGGCGCCATCTCCCCTTTAAACGTCTGATAATCACTACTAAAATCAGCCAAAGCCGAGTGCGTCTCATCAGTATCTATCTGAGCATCTATCTTCGCTCCATACTTCCTAAGAATTTCATCAATATCTTTAGACATTTTGGTTCCTCCAAAATGGCTTATACAAAATCTTTGATTTTAGTTTTTTATCCGCAGGCATTCTTCACCACTTAATAATAAAATAACTAACAGAATTTAGTTAATAAATTTTGGGTTCAGAAATTTACATTAGCAAATCTTTCCATTCTAAGCAAAATCAAACTTTCCTTTTCCTCAATTCCCCCTCAAGCCATTTTTCCCACAAAGGAAAAACTTCCTCGCTTAAAGGCAAACCGAATTCTTGGCGAACCTCATCAGAAATTCT
>JAHJMH010000007.1 GCA_018821425.1 Nanobdellota archaeon | reverse complement strand
GTAACCAATTGTTGCGATTCCTTGATCTTTCTTGACTGAACTCAGACCAATTCCTCCAATTAATTTTTCTTCTTCTTTAAGTTCAATAGCGAATTCATAACTATCCTTTTTTCTTTTTTTATAATTTTTTTTGACAATGATTTATCCATTCGAGAGCATCCTTTTTTTGATAAGGATACGGGAGCAACAGCAACCATTTAGTAACATTTATATTATTACACCCCTTAACCAAATCATCTACATCCGATTTCTTGTCTCCAAATCCCCGAAGTGTTAATCTCTTTGTTTTTAGCACATCTCTAACCATCATTTTTATTAGTAAGCGTTATTTTTATACTTTTTCCTAGTTTCTCCAAAAACCTTTTCTTCATTTTATTATTAGTCGAATGAGAATTATAAAAGTTTGTGAAAAGCAAAACCTATATTTTTTAAACTTACAATTTCCTTCTTTCTGTATGAAACTAACAAACTCCTCTGTAAAGAAATTGAAAGAAGATTTTCCTATTTTCAAAAACAATCCCGGGCTCATATATCTTGATAGTGCGGCAACTTCACAAAGGCCTTCAGTTGTTATTCAAGCGTTCGTTGACTTTTATGAAAAGGAAAACGCAAACATCTCTAGAGGAGTTTACACTTTGGCTGAGAAAGCGACACGGCGTTACGACGAAGCGCGAGAAGTTATTGCTAAGTTCATTGGAGCCAATCCTAAAGAAATTATTTTCACGCGCAATGCAACAGAAGGACTGAATCTTCTTTCTTACACTCTGAATTCAATAATACCTGAAGGCAAAAATGAAATTCTTATTACAGAAATGGAACATCATTCAAATCTTGTCCCGTGGCAACAACTTGTCCAAAGAGGAGGCTTTAATTTGAAGTTCGTCCAAGTCAAAGATGATTTCACACTTGACATTGAAGATTTAAAAGAAAAACTCACCGACAAGACCGCGATAGTTTCTGTAACGCATATTTCAAATGTGCTCGGAACAATTAATCCTGTTGAAGAGATTTCGCGAATTGCAAAAGAAAGAGGGGCATTGGTTATTGTTGACGCTGCGCAGAGCGCGCCTTCCATAAAAATTGATGTTAAAAAAATTGACTGTGACTTTATTGTTTTTTCAGGTCATAAAATGCTCGGTCCGGGAGGAATTGGGGTTCTTTGCGGTCGCGCAGAATTACTTGAAAAAATGCATCCATTTAATTTTGGCGGCGGAATGATTAAAAAAGTAACTCTTGAAAATACAGAGTTTGCTTCACCACCCGAACGTTTTGAAGCAGGAACACAAAACATCGCAGGAGCAATCGCGTTGGCGGAGGCAATAAAATATCTTGATAAAATAGGACTCGAAAATATCCAAGAATGGGAAAAAGAATTAACATTTTATGCTATCAAAAAACTAAAAGAAATTGGAGGAATGAAAATTTACAATTCAGAATCAGATAAGAAGATTGGAATAATCTCTTTCAATCTTAAAGACATTCATCCTCACGATGTTGCAAGTTTGCTTAATGATTCAAAGATTGCAATAAGAGCTGGGCATCATTGCGCCATGCCTTTGATGAAACGACTCGAAGTTGTTGGGACTTGTCGAGCGAGTTTTTACGTTTACAATACTTTGGAAGATGTTGATGCTTTGATTTCAGCATTAAAAAAAGTAAAGGAGAAGTTTGAATGATGAAATTAGAAAGATTATGTTCGCTGTGCTCACATTGTATATTAACTTCACAACATCTCGGACACCGACGGGCACAAAGGCATTTCTTTATTAAAATTATTAATGTGGAGAACCTTAACAAAGTTTGGTTCGGAGCAAGATTAATATGCGCGGAGCAAAGCGGAGCGCGAATAATAAAATGACAAAAACAAACCACACAGAAATACCCGACGACATGTACAGAGAACACATTCTCGAACTTTACAAAAGTCCGAGTAACTTCGGCACGCTCGAAAAAGCCAATCACAAAGCGACAGAGCATAACGCAATTTGCGGCGACGAAATAACAGTCCAGCTTTTTGTAAAAAATGAAATTGTTAAAGATGTAAAATTCTCAGGAAGTGGTTGCGTGATAAGCATGGTCGCTTCCTCTCTTTTAACAGATAAAATTAAAGGAATGAAAATTTCCGAAGTTTTAAGTCTGAATAAAGAAGATATTTTAAAACTAATGGGAATAAAAGTCACACCTGCAAGAATTAAATGTGCTTTACTTCCTCTTGAAGCTGCGCAGAAAGCTTTGAAATAAAATGACTTTAGAAATAAAAGATCTCCATGTAAAACACGATGAAAAAGAAATCCTGAAAGGCGTCAATCTCCGTTTGGAAAACGGAAAAGTTTATGCACTCATGGGGCCCAATGGTTCTGGAAAAACGACCCTCGCCGAAACTCTTATGGGAAATCCAAAGTACAAAATCACAAAAGGAAAAATCTTGCTTAACGAAAAAAATCTAGTCTCGCTTAAACCAGACGAAAAGGCAAAACTCGGACTCTTTCTTTCATTTCAAAATCCAGTAACTATCTCAGGGGTAACTGTTTCAAATTTTCTTAGGCAAGCATACAATTCAATTCACGAAAAAAAACTTTCGCTTCTTGAATTCAGAAAATTGCTTGATAAAAAATGCAGTCTTCTAAACTTAAACCAAGAGTTTCTAT
>JAHJMH010000038.1 GCA_018821425.1 Nanobdellota archaeon | reverse complement strand
TGATTTTTATTTTAAGCGCAGTGCCTATTCCCTTTATGAGTTTTTCGTCGCCTGAAAGTGCGATTTTTATTTTTATGTCCGACTTCACGAGAATTGCAATTGTCTGCTGGAAAAGTTTCATCTTTGAACTCATGTCTTCAGCATTTGTGCAAATTATAACTTCTTTTTCTGCATTCTGGATTATTTCTCTAAGGTAGTTTGAAATGTTCGATTTTCCTTTCAGTGCCGCGGAGAGCTCTTCTTTTTTCACCGGGTTCAATCCTTCTCGATAGTATTCCTCAAGCTTCGCGAACTCGTCTGTGCTTCTAAGGTTTGAAAGCGTTACCATCTTTTCCTCGGCTTCCTGTTTCACATTGTTCTTCAGTTTTTCAAGAACCATGTGCGGCTTGACGCCGATATACTTAACGGGCTTTCCTAATTTTACAATCGCGAATCCTTTTTTCTCGAGGCTCTCTAAAACATCGTAGGTTCTTGAACGAGGAACTCTCGAGATTTCCGCAATTTGTCCGGCAGACGCAACGCCTTTCCCAAGCAAAGCTAACCAAACTTTTGTTTCATAAATATTAAGGTCAAAGTAGTCCCTTATTTTTCCGAGCAATTCTTGTTTTACTAACATTTTATTTTTCTTCTCCTTCGCCGAAAATTTTTTCAAGACTGATGTCTTCTGTGGTTAATTGGACTTTTGTATCAATGCTCCTCAGAAAGTTGTCTACTCCCTCGAGAGCATCAAGACTAACATCAAGAATATTTCCAACGTGCCGGTCTCCAGTCTTTTCGTGAGAATCTTCAGCTGCGATTAATTTCTCTATATTCTTTCTATAATCAAATATGTAATTAAAATGATATCTTCCATTAAGCGATTGATAGATAGATATTGAATCATCTCCCTTGTATCTTTCAGGTATTTCAAATGTCATAAACAACCAAGAAAATCTTAATTTATAAACCTTTCGACCTGTTGTTCTTTAAAAGTAGAGACAAAGTAAAAAACCACTGAGTGTTAGAGAATCAAGTAACCAAGAACCATGCCGATGAAAATTCCTGCGGTTATAAATGGCATTGCAGGGTAGAACTTTTTCTTTTCAGAAAAGAAGAACAAATATGTGAGCCCGAGAGTTGCACCTGCTATAACGAACAACGCAGAACCGAAACCGCCAGTGAAATTTTTAAGGCCGAACGGAAGGGAAACGGAGACAGTTTTAAGAACAACGCCAGAAGTTATTATTGGGAAAACAACATCGCCGCCGCCGAGAATTGCGACGCTGACTTTTATCCTCTTCTTGTTCAATTGTGATTTTGTAAGCGTCTTTTTCCAATTTTTCACTTGATTTCTAACTTGCTTTGACATGTAAGGAACGAAAAATCCGGAGAATATTTTCAATTTATCTATTTGATACTTCGCCATTTTTTGCATTATGCCCGAGTGCCAGACGGCCCAGACATCATAAATCGAAATGACCACCAGAAGAATTATTGCAGTGTAGATGTTCAAAATTGGGACAAAGACTGCTGCGATTCCGGGATAGATAAAAAGCTCGGTGAGATTGTGAACTATAAAATTCCGACCATATATTTTTAGAAACGCTAAAGCAATCGCGGCGATGAATGCAATCATGAAAGCATATTTTGTGAACAGAGATAAAACGCTCATTAATGAAATTGAAAGCGCGATTATAACAACTATTAAGAACCATGCCTTTAGTACAAATTCAATTTTTAGTCGTGTTAGGAAGAAAAATATTATAATTGCAATTATGAAAGCGAATACAATTGTTAGGAAAAATCCAGAATATTCTGCTTGAGTTTCGGGCTGCGGCGTTTCGAGACCGAGAGGGAGAGGGTTCCCGTCTTGAAGATAATGTCCGACGACAAAAAGTCCAATGAACTGAGTTATGATAAACATTGAAATAAGAACAATAGTTATTTTCAAGTTGTGTTTCATATTAAACGTTTGATAAGATTTTTAGTTGAGTAAAGAATTATTACTCCAATTAATACTGAGAAAGAAAAGCTCCAAACAGGATTATTTGGAAAAAGATAAAGATCCATGAGCCCCCAAACGCCTCTCCAAAAGGCAATTATTGCTAAACCCAAAATCAAGGTAGATATGACTTCTTTGATTCTTCCATCCTCCCTTTTATGATTCATTCTAATAATTAGTAACTGAGGTTTTTAAAATGAGGGGCACCAAAGGTTCCCCTTACAGTAACCCCTCCTTTATTTGACTCGCTAACGCTCGCTTAACTAAAATTATCTCAATCTCAAAGTTTCAAGAACACGGGGAACATTTGTTTCAACTCTTTGGGTTTTGTAAAGCGCGGACGCTAAATCCAAACATTTTGAAACTTCGCCATGATTTAACATAATTCTTTTTGCCTTTGGTCGCATGTTATTGAAGAAAGACATTATTTCGTTTCGACCGGCGTGCGCGGAAAGACCTGCGACAGTTTGAACTTCAAGATTTATTGCGACGGTTTCTTCGCGACCATTGACCATCATTTTCGTTTCGCTTATTCCTTCTTGTATCTGTCTTCCGAGAGAGCCGACGCCCTGATAACAAACAAAGACGAGTGAATTTTTTTCGTTAACCGCAAATTCTTTTAGATATTCAACAGAGGCTCCTCCGACGAGCATTCCCGAAGTTGCGAGAACGACACATGGGCCACCTTCAATAACATCTCTTCTTTCATGAGGGGAACCAACACGGGAGAAAACTTCCGAAACGAATGGGTTTTTGTCTTGAAAAATTGAAGAGCGAACTTGGGTGCTTAAGAAATCAGGATAAGCAGTGTGAATTGCGTTGATGTCCCAAATCATTCCGTCGATGTAAACTGGAATTTTTGAGAGTTTCCCCGAGCTGATTGCATCTTCAATTATGAGCATTGTTTCCTGAGCGCGGCCAAGACCAAGTTCTGGAATAAGAACTTTGCCGCCGCGGTCAATAGTCTTTTTTATTATTTCAAGAATTTTTTCTTCAGACTCAATTCTTGGAGGAAGAATGTCCGATCTTGCGCCATAAGTTGCTTCAGTTAGAACAGATTCTATTCTGGGGAAATTTGTTACCGCAGGATCCAAAAGTCTTGTCCTCGTGTATTTGTAGTCTGCGGTATAAAGAAAGTTATGTAATCCGTTTCCGATGTTGAAATGAACCATCGCGCTGCCAAGGGCGTGACCGGAATTGTACATCGTGATTCTTATATCTGGCGCAATGTCAGTTACTTCATTAAAGTTCAGGCAGATTGTATGCTTTACCATTTCCTTAATGTCTTTTGAGCTGAAGAGCGGCGTTGAAGCTTGCTTGTACGCAACACCGATAAAATCAAGTGAAGTTAAAGCCGCAAGGTCCATAGTTGGGTAAGTCATATATGTTGGCCCGTTGTAACCCATTTTGTACAAGTAGGGCAGAAGTCCGACGTGGTCAAGGTGCGCGTGACTTATGACGATTGCGTCGAGTTCTCTAATGTCGAATTCAGGAACATCAAGGTAAGGGAATTTATCTTTTCCTTGGGCGGCGACGTCTATTCCGCAATCGATAAGAACTTTTGAGTTTGGAGTTTGAAGAAGAAGGCAGCTTCTTCCAACCTGACGCGCGCTACCGAGGAAAGTCAAACGAACCCATTCTTCAACTTTTTCAGGGTTCCACTCCTTGTAAATTTTCTTCCCAATGTCATTGAGAAACTTTCTTCTGTAACCGCTATTGCTATAAAGAACTTCTCTTATGTTTTCTGTGATTTTGCTTTTTATTGCAGGACTTCTTTGAACTTGCGGTGTCCACAGCGTCGCCGTTTTAATCTGTTCAAGTATCGAGCCTTGCTTTCCGATAACCATTCCCGGCTTCTTGGCTTCAACAACAACAATGCTTCGGTGAGAATCAAAAATTATGTTTGTTATTTCTGCTTCCTCAGGAACAATTCTTTTTATTTCTTCTTTTGTTTTTTCCTGGCCTGGCAGAATTTTTGGGTCGGCACGAAGTTCTATTCTTTTCTTGAGTTCACCAACGAGTTCTTTTATTTTCGGTTCGCCTTCTTTGAAAATCTTTTCGTTGTCTGTGTAAACAACTATGTTCGCGCCTTCGAAGTTCGCCTCTGTGACGTTCTTCAGCTTTTCAGTTATGTGTTTTAATATGTCTCCCATTTTGTTACTAAAATTAATATGATTTTTTAAGTTGGATTATTAAACCCTACTTTTTATTTGTAAACTAAATACACCTCTGTATTTATTGATCGTTCTTCGAATCCTTATATTCAGGAATAATTTCCTGTTCAACGACTTTTGAAATTCCGTCTTTTGTGATTGTGAAAATGTCCATTCCGTAGCCACTTCCCATGTCTCTTTGGGTAGATGATTTTATAGATTCCTTCGCAAGTTCAATTCCTTCTTTCAAAGACAGACCTTCTTTGTATTGTCTTTCAAGAAATCCTATGACATAAGGCATTCCGGAACCGAAGTTCGCGTCGTAGTCTTCGACTTTCATAGATGTTCCTGCGGGCTCAATGGAATACAGCTCGGCGGTTCCGTCTTCATTGAATCCAGCAACGAGAAATCCTGCTTGCTGAGGAATCATTGAAGGCTGTCTGATTCCATTGTAATTGATATTGGATAATAGGGCGGCGGCTTGTTTTACTGTTGGTCTTGATTTTGAACGGAGTTCCTTCAATTTTAATTCGGCAGAGAGAATTTTCTCAACCCTTCTTATATCTGAAGCAATTCCGCAACCTGAAACAACGAGGTAATCATTTATCTGCACTGCTTTTTTCGCATTCTTATCCATAACATAATTTCCTGCAGAAGTTTGCCGGTCCGCAGCCATAACAACTCCGTCTTTGCAGACAATTCCGAGTATCGTCGTTCCTGTTTTCAAAATTGAGTTTTTTAATTCAGCATCCATTTTAAAAAATTCACGGTATTATTAACCTAGAATCAACCCTATGCTTTACCTTGTGAATCTTATTTTATAAAGTTTTCGGAATCAACTTTTGAAGCTCTGTGCTCCTTGCTCAACCTTATAACGTTCTCCACGAATCCTTCAATCTTCTGCTCGTGGCTGACGATTATCAACTGTCTGGAATTTAATTGCTTCAAAACATCCCTCATCTTGTCT
>JAHJMH010000037.1 GCA_018821425.1 Nanobdellota archaeon | reverse complement strand
TCTGACAGATGAATGAAAAAACTATGATTACGTCTTGGATTTGCATTCTTCTTCTAATAATTGCCCTTTATTTGGGATTATAACCCAGCCGAATGAAGAGAAAATTAATTTTGCAAAAAATCTTGGACTTAAAAAAATAGTTTTGATGCCTGATAGTTTTGCTTCCGGAAAAGCATTGATTGATTTTTGCAGATGTGGGATTAGTCTTGAAGTTGGACCGCATGGAAGAAAAGAAAATTCCGATGAAGTAATTGGACTAATAGATAATTTCCTTGGCGAAAATATTTATAAGGAAGATATGATAGTTTTTGAAATTTTTAAGATAATAAAACAGAAATATAAAAACATTAAGATAAAAAATTTTGAAAAAGTTGAAAAGAATCAAATGTTAACTCAGGATGAAACAGGAGCCCAGTTTGCTGAGGAGGAATTTGTTCCTGTTTTGGTGGGCGAGAAAGCTTATCATGGGATTTTGTGTTTAGCTGCGCGAAAGGTAAATTTAAAAGATAGATGAGGTTTACTTAGTCATGAAAAAAGTGAGTGAGTTTAAGGTTACGCCGTGGGAAGTTTCTGGGAAAGTTGATTATGATAAGTTGGTTAGGGAGTTTGGTGTTTCCAAAATCGAAGATTCTCTTTTGAAACGGATTGAGAAAAATGCGGGTGATTTGCATTTTATGCTTAGACGGAAAGTTTTTTTTGCTCACCGGGATTTGAAATGGATACTTGATGAATACGATAAAGGAAATAAATTTTTTCTTTATACTGGTCGTGCTCCTTCGGGTTCTGTTCACCTGGGACATCTTTTACCTTGGATTTTTACTAAATGGTTACAAGATAAGTTTGGAGTTGAGTTGTGGTTCCAATTTCCCGACGAAGAAAAGTTCCTTTTCAAAAATGATTTGAGTTTCGAAGATACTGAGAAGTTTCTTAATGAGAACATGCTGGATGTGATTGCGTTGGGATTTGATCCTAAGAAAACTCATTTTATCATTGATACAAAAAATGCTGATTTAATGTATAAAGAAGCTTGTAAGGTTGCTAAGAAAATAACTTTTTCAATGGTTAAGTCGTCTTTTGGTTTGAACGAGCAGTCTAATGTGGGTTCTATTTTTTATACTTCTATGCAGGCGGTTCCGGCTTTTCTTCCTTCAGTAATCAAGGGAAAAGAGATTCCGTGCCTGATACCACA
This sequence comes from Nanobdellota archaeon, assembly GCA_018821425.1. GTDB lineage: Archaea > Nanobdellota > Nanobdellia > Pacearchaeales > GW2011-AR1 > ASMP01. The sequence goes on along the minus strand of JAHJMH010000037.1, from coordinate 2,127 downwards.
TGCGATAGACCAGGATCCTCATTTCAGGCTCACGAGGGACATTATGCCCAAACTGGGGCACTACAAACCTGCGAGCATTCAGTGTTTGTTCTTGCCTCCATTGTCTGGTGCCGAAGGAAAAATGTCCAGTAGCGAAGACATGGCGATATTCACTACAGATTCTCCGAAAGAAGTTGAAAAGAAAATAAAGAAGTATGCTTTTTCCGGCGGAAGAGACACGATTGAGGAACATAGGAAGAAAGGCGGAAATCCAGACATTGATGTTAGCTTCCAATATTTGAAAATGTTCTTTGAGCCCGACGATAAGAAACTTGCGCAAATTGAAAAAGATTATCGTTCTGGAAAACTTTTGACTTCGGAGTTGAAGGAATATTTGATTGAGAAGATAAATGCTTTCTTGAAAGAGCATCAGAATAAGAGGGAAAAAGCGAAGAAGGAAATTGAGAAGTTTTTGTATAAAAGTTAACCACAAGATTTAAATAATTACATTCACTTCTTTGTGAGTGACGGAGTTTACATGGAGTTGTTAATAAGTAAACATGCCCTGGAACAAGCGAGGGAAAGAGGGATAAGTGTTAACGAAATTAAGGAAACGATTCAGAACGGCTCAAAGTTCATTCGGGATGAAAAAGAAAAGAAGATTGTCTCAGATTATCGGCATATTCGGATTGTATTTAAAAAATTGAAAGAAAGGTATTATATTTTAACTGTAATGATAAGGAAATAAAATGGCAGAAAAATGTGTTTTATGCGATGGGAAATTGGAAAAGAAAAATGTGAATTATAATATTTATGGCAAGAGTATTGGAAAGTTCCCTGCCTCAGTTTGCGATTCATGCGGAGAGCAATGGTTTGATGAAGATATCTCAAAAAAAATCCAAGAAAAAGAAAGGAAATTGGGCTTGTTTGGCTTATCGAGAGAAACTAAGATAAGCTACTCGGGGAACTCTCTTATAATCAGGATTCCAAAGGAATTGGCTAAATTTATGAATCTGAAAAAAGAAACCGCGGTTGTTATTTATCCAGAGGATAAAGATAAGATTGGTGTTTCTATTAAGTAAAACAAAGAGAAATAGATGGGTTAGCTCACAAAAACTTTTATTGGTCTTTGTTTTGTTGAGTCAATTCTTCAAGAGGTATTTTAACAGGAAGATGTTGCTGTATTTGTTCTTCGGAAGTGTCTCGCAACCATATTTCAAATTCCGACGCTCTTTCTCTCAATCCCAAATTTTCAGTTGATTCTTTTTCAAACAATCTCTTCCATCCTATGTACAACTCTTGGAGACCATATTTCTGAATTAAATCCATTGGAAAATTCCTTGGCATAGATACGGCAAACCTTGCTCTGAAATTTCTGTTAAATTCCCTTACCCCTCTTCCATCGCTCGAGAACACGTAAACAATTGCAGGTTTACCTTTTGGGTTTAGATAATCTTCCATATACCTTAGTTCTTCAAAAAAGTCCTCCATGATATTATGTTGATTCGAGTATATTTATATTTTTCTTAATGATTTGGAGAAAAGATTATCTGGCGAGTTTTGATTAATTTTAAAAACTTCTCTTTTCTATGTAATCTATGAAACTTCTCACACTGCATGTTGATTACATCAATTTCAAGCCGTTGAAGAAAGCGCTGAAGAGCGTCGCGGATTTGTCGGAGACGGAGAAGAAAGGCGATAGCGTGAAGGAAGCGCTCGTTGTTATGATTGCCGTCGAGAAAGGCGATAGCGTTCCGGAATCGGTTAAGGAACTTGTTAGCAGCGTTGAAGATATTGCGAAGCAAGTTAAGGCGAAGGATGTTGTGTTGTATCCTTACGCGCATCTTTCGAATAATCTTTCTACGCCGGATATTGCTTCGGAAGTTTTGGAGAAAGCCGAGAAAGAACTTGGAAAAAGTTTTAAGGTTGTCAAAGCACCATTCGGTTATTACAAAGAATTTGAATTGAAAGTGAAAGGTCATCCTCTTAGCGAGTTGTCGAGGAACTTTGGTGTTTCTCAAGCCGCTGCGTCCCCACCCACCCGCTCGCAAGGGATTGTTGCGGGTAATGATGAAGATTATGATGTGAAACATTTGCTTCGTGAAATTTCAAAATCAAAACTTGATACTTCAAAATTAAAAGAGAACG
>JAHJMH010000036.1 GCA_018821425.1 Nanobdellota archaeon | reverse complement strand
TTAAAAATGTTTTTAAGTGAAGAGTTTCCACATCTTTGTGCTAATTAGAATAGAGATCAAGGTTAAAATTATAATTCCTAATCCGAAGTACCATAATTGAGGGATGGTGATTATTATGAACGCTCCAAACAAAATAGAGAAAATTTGGATAAAAATTGATCCACTTATTCTTATTCTCCAAAGGTATTTTGGATAACCAATATAGGGATCTCTTTCCACTTTCGCTCTACCGCTTTCAAGAGTACCCTTCTTCTTTCTGTGATAAAGGTTAATTAACATTACAATCACAACAATCCAAAGAATCCCTATCCATGACCAGTTAAACCAATTATCTGTGTATCTTTCTGGAAATTCTATCCCAAATCCAAATTTCAAAATTGCTAAAACTATCAGGATAACAAACCAAAATCCCAACCACCTAATTAATTTACCTTTGCCTTGTTTATTCATTCTTTTTTCAAGAAATTTCCATATAAAAAGTTATTTAAAGTGTTTTTTACTCCATAATTTTACAATGGTTGCGTGGCTTTCAACAGGTCTGTTTTTGGTAGCAGGATTTTTTATTTCTGCTTTTTTCCTGAAGCTTTCTTCTAAACTTTACAAAACTGAAAATACAAGTTATGGATTAGCTATGAAAGTTCTTGGGATCCCTTTTATCATTGGAGCGGTTTTGGCTTTAGTTCAGCCCTCTCTTGCTAGTTCTGTTGGACAGGTTATTTATTATGTTCTTCTGATTGTAAATCTTGTCCTTTCTATATGGATTGCAAAGACAAATTACCACGTTAAAGGATGGAGAGCATTTGAGATTCTGTTCATTGGAGGATTGTTTAGTGTTATTTTCTATGCTGTTATTTCCATAATCGGTGTGGTTGCAATATTTTCTTTTCTTGATTAACTCAAAAACTAATCACGCCGCCGCCGAGGCAAACCGCGCCTTTGTAGAGAACTATTGCTTGGCCTTCGCTGACGCCGGTTATTGTTTTGTTTAACGTGACTTTGAATTTGCCTTTTTCGAAGTAAAGTTTTGCGGGCAAAAGTTCTCCGACTTGTCTTATTCTTGCATTGACTTTGATAGCGTTTTTAGAAGATGCCCCGTCTGCCCGCCCAGAAATTAGGCTCACTACGTTCGCAGATTTGCTTTTACTATTAACTACAGAAACCCGATATTTTTTATTAACAATTGATTTTACTTTATCCGGAATTATCCAATGCGGCTTCTTGATTGTTATTTCTTTTCTATAAAGAAGCTCATTCCCTTCAGGTGCTGCAATGATTTCATTTTTTCTTAAATTTTTACGGGCGACATACCATCTTCTTAATTGCTTCTTATTGTCGCTGTCTTTTTCAATTTCAATACCGAACCGCGGTCCAATTCTCTGGCCGATTGTGTAATAATAAATTCCGTCGTGCGTTCCGATTTGTTTTCCTTCAGGATTTAGGATTTTTCCTTTCTTTGGTGGAACCCGAGCCTGCAGGAATTTTTTCAAATTAACTTTCCCGATGAAACAAATGCCGACGGTTCCTTTCCGGTCCGAGTTTGGAAAATTGTTTTTTCTTGCTATTTTGCGAACCTCGATTTTTGTGTAATCACCCATCGGAAATAAAGAATGTTTTAGGTCTTCTTGACTTAACCTATAAAGGAAGTATGATTGGTCTTTTGATTCGTCTTTTGCTCGAAGGAGTTGGTATTCTGTTTGGACGCTTTGCACAGTGCCCCGCCCTACTCCCGACTCCGCACGAGAATTTGATGAGATTAATTCGTCTCTACCACGAAGTCGCTCGCCCACCCTGCTTGAAGAAGAGCTGTGAACTTTTTTTATTCTTGCATAATGTCCAGTAACAACGAACTCTGCGCCGAGTTTTTTCGCGGCTTTTCTAAGAAGGGGGAATTTTATTTTTTGATTACAATCCACATCAGGATTTGGCGTGATTCCTTTCTTGTAGAGTTTGAACATTTTGTCTACAACTTGGCCACGGTATTCTTTTTCAAAGTCAAGTGTGATTAATGGAATTTCGAGTTTTGATGCAATTTTCATCGCCATTGCCCTATCGGCTTTCCAAGTGCATTCTCCCAGATCGTTTTTTGTGTCGGACCAATTTTTCATGAACGTGCCAATAACTTGGAAGCCGGCGCGTTTCATCAGGAGGGCGGCAACGCTGGAATCGACGCCACCAGACATTGCTACGAGGACTTTTATTTTTTGTTTCATAGTCACATTAAGAATTCTAGTTTTAAAAATAGAACGACCCGGGCAGGACTCGAACCTACGACATCATGATTGCTGCGAAACACAGTTTCTTGCGGTCCTAAAACCACACGTGTTTTAGTTTAACAGTCATGCGCTCTACCAACTGAGCTACCGGGTCTTAATTTTAAGATAAGAAAGCCGTATTTAAAAGTTATTCTTTCGGCTTTTTTCTTCTCTCAGTCCGAGGTCTAGAACGGGTTGAACCTGATTCTTTTCAAGATGACTATAGACATTAGAGTGTTTGGAGCCTTTTATCAAGAGGACTACAGATTCCTCCGCGTTTTTCATATATTCAGGGTCGCCGATTATCCCAACTCGATTGTCCTTAAGCTCAAAAAAACATTTCGTTAGATTGGAAAGTGTCTTTAATGTCTTCCCTTCTTTTCCGATTATTCTTGCTCTGACTCTTGTTAGATCTTTCCTCGTTGTGTGGTCTTTTATGTTCAGAATTTCAAACATGAAATCTTCACTAGTTAAGAGTATGGCTGTTGAGAATGGGAAACCGAACTCGAGGGCTTCAATTACTTTGACTGCAATGTATTCGTCTTCCGCGCCGCCGGACACAAAAACTTCTTTACCTCTGTTTTCAATACGAACCCCGAGTTTTTCTTCGAGTTTCTTTCTGTTTTTTGTAACTCGCACAATTTTTTCAATAATTATTTTTTCCATTTGATTATGCCCTCTTCTTTTAATATTTCTTTATGGCGGTAAGCGAGTTTCATTTTTTTTATTTCTTCCGGTTTGAACCATTTCACCTCAGAGGTTTCATCTTCCGATTTTGGTGCGCCTTTTATTTCACAATAGACTGGGATGTTTATCGAGTGAATTTGACACTCTTTTGTGGGAAGTGAGTTAAAAATCTTTCCGTGCTTGATTACGTTTGAACTGACGCCGAGTTCTTCTTTTAGTTCTCTTCTTATGGCTTTGTCAATTGATTCTCCCCTGTCCATTAAACCGCCCGGCAATCCCCATGTTGATGGATAATAAACTGCGTTTTTTTCTCTTTTCCCGAGGAGAATTTCGCCCCTTGAATTTTTAATTATGGCAGGAATTCCAACTATGACTAGTTTTGATTTTATCAAATGTGAAACAATTTTTTCCCTGACGTTTTTCCCAAAAGATTTCGGCATCTTATTCTATTTAGAAGAAATGGAATGTTAAAAGGTTTTTGTTAATTGTTTGTTAACCTTCAGTGTCCCTCCCACCCGCCCAAAGAGGAAACTGTTAATAAGGTGAAATCACGCTGTGATTTTTGTTATCAATTATTTAAATCTAAGTGTAGTGAATTAAATATCTTAGAACTCCAAACTTTCCGTTTTCAAATAGCCGTTTTGGTTAAGCCATGCTACTTGATTTGGTCTGTATTTGAATATCACATCTCCTTTCTCTTTATCTAATTCCCAGAGTTCAACAATTACGACATCTCCAGGACGAAGCCAAAGAGCTCTTCTTAACCTTCCGGGCACGCGGCAGTTTCTCGATTTTCCGTCAAAACAATTTATGAGCATCTTGTTTCCGCCGTATCTTTGTTCAACTGTTCCCATGAGTTCTCGCTCTCCACGGGGAAGTCGAACTCTTGTAACTGGAGCTTCAGGTTCGTTGTTCTTTCCTTTTTTGTAGTATGCCATCTATTTTTCAATGAAAGTTCATTTATAAATTTTACAAGAGAACTAATGCAAAAGGAATCCCTTGGATTTTTCCTACGTTTTCCTCAGTGATTATGCCTAATTCAAGCGCGACTTTCACGGATTTTTTTCCGATAAGATTGAATGTAGCGTCTTCCTCTTGCATTTTTTCCATTATTTTTCGAACGCTTTCTTCAGTCATCGGTTCCGGATTTTCCGAGTTTTTATAAAAATTTTCTTTTACATCAAGTTGTCTTACAAGACCTCGAACGCCGGCGGGCACGGGTTCTTCGAACTTTTTACCTAAGAGTTCCTTGTCGCATACCGCGACAACGTCTCTATAGGATTTTATCACGTTCACGAACATTTTAAATAAAAATACAATTAAAAGTCTTTCTCTGCTTCTCCAGATTCGATTGCTTTTTCTGCGTTGTCTTTTGACATCATAGCACACATCTTGGTCTTTTTGCATTTGCTACAGATTCCCTTTGCCATGTAACCCCCACGCGCAGTTTGGTTAATCTTGGGCTTTGGGCTGTCCATCATTTCAATGTTTTTCCCGTTTTCTTTGTCCGGTCTTCCACATACAACACAATATCCTGTTACCATTAATTTTATCTCCTATTTTAATTGAAAATCATAGGGAATTTTGATTTTTAAAGTTTCGCACAGACCCATTACTCTAAAATTTCTTTTAGTTCTTTCCAGGATATTGATTTTGTCCAATTTATTAACGGAGGATTCTTGAGCAATTGTGCTTTCTCCTTTTCCTTTCCAGAATAAGTGTCAGTTGCTTCTTCTAAAATTCTAACCTTATAACCTCGCCAACTTAATTCTTGTGCGGTACATAAAACACAACAATCTGTAGTCAAACCTATTAAGATCACCTCTTTTTCTTTTGGCTTCCCTATTGTTTTTGATAACCATTGGTTAAATTTTTTGGAGTCTTGATAAGGAATTCCCGGCTTTGCGTCTTTAATTCCAATATTTCTCCTTGTCCAAATTGGAGAATTCATACACTTAATCCAACTTGGTTTGATTTTAACTTCTTTTGGAACCTCAGATTCGTAACCTTCTTTTCCGGGATGACAGCAATCTCCTCTGTCTCCTGGGCGAGGTTGCCTATAATCTGAGATTATCTCTGCAATCTTAATATTATTTTTATTTAAGAATGGAACAAGAGTCTCTTTCACGAACCGGACACTTTTACGAGGCCTAAAACAAATTCCTTCTTTTGAAGTAAAATCTTTTTGGAAATCTACAGAAATTATTTTTATTTTGTTCATAGAAGAGGATGGTAACTTCACTTTAAATCTTTTGTTAAATCTTGCTTCTGACTGAATGTTTCGCGCCGCAAGCTAAACAATTGATGAAAGTTATCCTACTTTGGGATTCCCTTATGAGTTCTGTGTCGGGCTTTTTGCATTCTTTGCAGAGGACGAACTCGTTCACATATTCTTCGATTTTTTGATTTATCTTTGAACTTGGTACGGTCATATTGAGAATAAGTCGATCCCCTTCTTTTTGACCTGCGGCTGCTAATTCCTTAAGCATGAATTTTTGAAAGTGTTCCGGATTTCTCCTCAAGTGCGAAGCAATTTGGAAAAAATTTGAAAGGATGGTCTTTTTACCTTCAAAGTGCCCTTCGACTTTGGGAATTTCGAATCTTTCTCCAGTAGAGTTTGTTTGCTTTACTTTTCCGTATGCTTCTTCGAGCAGTTTTTCATATTGTTCCATGGGATAAAAGCGACGGGGCGGTTTATAAGTTTTCCCACCTTACTCCCGACTTCGCACGCGAAAGGTGTAAAGGCAATTTGCTGCTACCACGACACCGCTCGCCCACCCAAAGAGTGATTGCGATTCGGAGAAGATTTATAAATCTTTTACACTTGAGTATATTATGGCTTTGAAGAATATAGTAATAGGGATTGCGATTATGATTCTGACAATTTCTGTTGTTGTTCAGGGTGTTGCTTTGATTTATGAGCGTCCTAATTATGATGATTATTGCGGGGAGTTCAAGATAAATCAGATTATTGAGAATCAAGAACAGTGTGAGACTACTGGCGGTCAATGGGAACCGCAAGATATTCGATGTGTGACTGAACCTTGTCCGCAAGGATATTGCAATAGAGATTTTACTTGCAGTAAAGATTATGATGTTGCTAATGGGGTTTATTCAAGAAACATTTTCTTAATAGCGCTTCCCCTCGGAATTGCAGTAATTGCGGTCGGTGCTCTTATTTTCGGGTTGGAAGCAGTCGGTGCAGGTTTGATGGCGGGTGGAGTTGGAGTCATTCTTTGGGGTGTTACAGGATTTTGGAGTTTCGCTGACGATTGGCTTAAATTTGTTCTTTCATTAATTGGACTTGTTATAGTAATCTGGCTTGCGTTCAGAATGAATAGTCTTACGTATAAGAAAAAGAGGAGATAATAACAAATAGGATCGTCGGGTTAAAATTAATCTAAGGAAACCGGCTTTGCGGTTTCAATAACTCTTTTCGCATCTCCAGAAAAGAATTTACTCGCCCATAAAATTTCAATAGATATTATGCTTCCGTCTTCTGCGATATCTACAATCATCCCATTTGGAAGTTCAATGCTTTTCCAATATTTTTTATTTTCTAAATCAATGTTTAATACGTCTGCTTCTTTGTCATATGTTATTTCTTTCATCTTAATTTAACCAATAAGCCGTGATTATAAATTATCATTGAATATTTTTGAGTTGGTTATTACAAACTCAATCTTATCATTAGTGATATCTTTTTTTTATCTCTCTGTTTTTTAATCCAATGTTTGGAGTAAATTATTTCCATTTTATCCCAAATACCGAACTTTTCCGGGGCGTGGTTCGAAGATTATTCCTTCTTCAAGAAGTCTTTTAATTTCTTGGTTTATTATTGAAGGTGAGATTTCAGGGAATTTCCGTAGAACCTCCTCAGTTTCGATTCCCCCGTTTTCTTCAGAGCTTTTTATTAATTCAAGGAGATTATCTTTTATCGCCATAACTTCTTCTTTCTCAACTGGCTTTGCAGTCGTCGCTCTTTCTTTTTCAGTCTCAAGTTTTCTTAATAAAAGATATTTGGGATCTTGTTCATTTATAATTTCGGGAGCAATGTATGTTTCTTCGTTCCAGTTTCGCAGAACGCCGATGACGGTTACAGTTTGTCCTTGGACAACGGATTTGAATTTTTCTAAGTCGTCGCCGAAAGCTTTTAGCTTTATTTGACCGGAGCCGTCGTCGAGGGTTAAAAAAACATATTTTCGCTCGCCTTCACTTTCGTATCTGTCAACGATGTTTCCGATTATGTTTACTCGGACTATTTTTTTGTCGCCTAGTTCGAGGAATGCGAACTTTTCTTCATTGATTACTGGCTTTCCGATTAGAATATCTCCGATTCGAAGTTTGTATGCAGTGTTTCTTTTGAATTGTTGTTCTGGCATTTTTATAGTTAAATTCATAGAGAGTTTTTAATTATTCTTGTGTTTGGCTGACTCCTTTTATTTGCGCGCTCCGCTTTGTTTCGCGCGATTAATGAATGATAGCCTGAACAGCGATAATTAATTTATCACGCTTTTGATTAACAATTTCCCTGAATCTTGAGCACAGCGACGGCAAATTCCTTAGGTTCTCGAAACATATCCTTTCTTAGGTTTAAAAATTGTTCCACTGATGTCGAGTTTGGTTATTGCGTCATCAATGTCGTCGCGCGTCATCTTGCCCTCGAGGGCCTTTTCAATTTCATTTACAGGAATCATTTTTCCTATTTTGCTTTCGAGGCTGGAGATTGTATCTCTTACGACGAAGACTTTGTTCCTTTGTGATGCAGGCATTCCGCCTGTTCCACGGTCAATGTCGAATGTTTTTGATTCGTAGTCATATCCAACTTGCATGAGGTAATATTTCATTATGTCTATTGCTCGTTTAGAATCTTCAATGTCCACGGTTTCGCTGAGTCGCATTTTCGCCGACGCTTCGGACATTCTTATTAGTGCCTGCAACTGACGCGCAGAAATCGGAATTGGTTTGAGCGCACTGTCGGAGGAAACGGGCATGTTCCTTAAGTCAACGTAGAATTTTTTTATTTCATTAACAGATTCTGTGCTTAGGACGGGTTTTATTCTTTGCTTTGCGTACGCAACGTATTTTCTTAAGAGGTCTCTTGGGACTATCATCTCTTTCCCCTCACTTTGATGTTCATTGAGAACGTGGGTTGCGATAAGCTCGTCTTTTTTTCGGTCGGGTAGATCTCTTAGTGGAAAGATTACATCAAATCTGTTGATGAGAGTTGGGGGCAAATCTATTTGTTGCGAGATTGATTGGTAAGGGTCAAACCTTCCAAATTTGGGGTTTGCTGCTGCGAGGACGGATGTTTCTGACCTTAGACGAGCTTGGACATTCGCTTTACTAATTGTTATTGTATTATGAAGAATCATTCCGTTTGAAATAAAAGTGTGGTGAGGTTCAACTGTAACATCATAAACCCATTTAATTCCCTTATTTTTAATTCTCGAAACTTTCTTGATTTTAGACCATTTTGCAAATCCAAATGCAATTTTTTTAAGTTCTTCAACTTCAACCGAAATTTTTTTATTTTTTTGAGCTGCCGCATATTTTTCAGCGATAAGGACAAGTTTTTGCAGGAATTTTCTGTGCTTTTGCACCCCCAAATCAATTTGATGCCCTACTTCTTTTTTTACAGGTATCTTTAACTCTTTGAATATTTTACTTATCTTACCAGTACAATTAGGAGAAATATCCCCTATTGTCCGAAATGTTTTTTTTGCATTGCAATATTTTTCTAATCTTTGCTTTTTGTGCTGAGAAAGGAAACTAATTTCTTTAAGGAATTTTGAAAGATTCTCTTGCCCTGAAATATCCAACCTCCAGACATTCCCGTCTTTAAATATAGAAGACTGAATCTTAAATCTTAAAAGAAGATTTGCCATCTGTTCTTCCAATGACTTATTCTGCGACACAAAACTGATTCTACATCCGTTCCTTTTTTGAAGGGATACGGAACCATCGCCATCGTATAAAGATCTAAGGAGATATTTGATATTTTCCTCAGGAAGTCTCATGACAAAACTAGGAATTTTTTTAATTTTTCCGGTTTCGAGCAAATTAGAATCCATACGTTTTATTTTTTCCAAAACTTTTTTAGATATAACTCTGACTGCAAATTGATTTTTTCTTTTTGTCATTATTGTAGAAACATCAAAGAAGGATTCAACAGCATTTTTGTAATCTTTTATAAGTGTTTCATTATTATTGCTAAATTGTATTCCTGTTTTCTTACCTCTGTTTAATTCGTAACAACCATCGCTGATATGATATCCTAAGACTTTACATAGCAAATCATTTTTTTTATCGTAAGGTTCTGAATCCATATTTATTTTTGAAGGTATTGGGAAAAATTCCCCTTCTTTTAGTTTTTCTGCAGGAAGAGTTGTTATTTTTCCGTCTTGAACAATCCAACAAGGATGTTCAGGAGTAACTGTAATTTCCCTACCATTTGAGAGTTCTATTTTTACAAATGTGTTCGGGGCAATATGTTTGCTAATCCTATCTGCCTTTAACGGAAAATCTCTGATAAAGTCTGTTGACAAAAGTTCTATGTTATTTACAGGAAGAATCTCGCAATCTTTTCCCATTATTACTTTTTCCTTATTTTTTCTTATAAGGTCTTCTACAAAGGGTCCAATTTCAACCTCATTCCCATCAGATAATAACAGTTTAAAATCAGGCATCATGCATTGCTGTTCCATTCCTTCATGCATGGCGCTTCTATCTCCAGGGTCCATCTTTTCTAGCTCGTCAATACATACAAGTCCTTTATTTGCGAGAACCATTGCTCCTGCTTCAAGGGACCATCCGCGGAGATATTCATCACGGACGACAGTTGCTGTAAGTCCTGCACCGGAGGCACTCTTTCCAACTACATATCTTCCTTTTGGCGAAATGCCTGACATGAAAACAAGGATTACAGATTTTGCAACTCCCGGATCTCCGATGAGAAGGATATGGAAATCTCCACGACTTTTCTGACCGTCTGCGTGGGTTTTTTTAACGCCTCCAAAAAGTTGTAGGATGAGAGACCTCTTTATTTCATCATGACCCCAAACGCTCGGGGCTATGCTATTCGAAAGTTTCTCGAAAACTTTTGGGTCCTGTGAGAGTTCAAGTATTTGTCTTTCATCTTCGTCGCTGATGTTTAAGTCTTCGAAAGTTTCTTCCATCGGGATGACGTTGTTCGCTTCTACTGCGAGTTCGAATCTTGTGGAAAGCCCACCGGTTTGCAATGGGACTGGAACTTCTTTTAATACACCGATTGTTTTTACTCTGCTTCCAGGAGTTGTTTTTTCTTCCATTTTCGGTTCAACGAGGTCTTCCTTTAGGAAAACGTTCATTCTCTTTGGTTGTTCTCCGCCCGAAAGGGATTCGGGGGCTTCCTCTATCACGAGTCGTTGCGTGTCGACCATTTCTTTACTTATAATTCGGAAACCGCCGCGGCGACCGCAAGAACAACGAGAAGGTTCTCTGAATTTTTTTTCAATTTGAAGGACCGAGATTACTGTGCCGCATGAAGGGCATTCGAACTTTGAATTTACAACTTGGGGTCTTACATCAGAAGCTTGACGAACTATGCCCTCGATTACAATCATTTCGTTGAGATTTTTTGAACGGATGTTTCTCACTTTCATTTCTTGGCTTTTTGGGAGATTGTAAAGCCGGACTCTTGCGTTGTTTATCAGCCCGGTTTCTTCTATTGCGGTTTCGATTATTGCGAGGGTTTCTTCAGGATTTGTAAGAATTTCTTCGGATAGTTTATTTGAGAACTCTGTGAGGCGAGTGAAGTCGATGAATATGACGTTCCCCCCCTTTTTTATTGATTCTCCAACGTCTTTTTTGTATGAATCGAAGAAGTTCTTTGCCTCAATCATCAGCTCTTCGTTTCGCGGTTTGCCTCCAGAATTTTCAGATTCAGTTTCACTCTCGTTTTCTTCCGGGATTTGCTCTTCCATGTGGAAAAGAATGGAGTTTCGTTTTTATAGTTTGTTGTGAAATATTGGTGGTTTTTGGAACTAAAGATTAGATTTTACTAAACACCTATAAAAAGGGGATAGTAGAACTTGAAAAGGAATCCAAGACCGATTAGGAATGCTACAATGTATCCGAGTCGGAAATCGCGGGAATTTGGTTGGGGGAAATAAAGTCCTATGCTAAGAAGTGCGTATAAAAAAGGAGTAAATTGTTTTACGAGGTCAATTCCGATGACGTTGATGAAAAAAAGGCCGAGAATGTTTGCCAAAACAACGAGCCCCCAGTTTGAGAACATTCCATAAATGAACAATTTAAAATTCATTTTCATATTTTATAGAACATTCACCTTTTTTTAAATATTGACTTTCTTACGGAAATTTACTTTTTGTAATTCTTGATAACTGCTTTAACGTTTCTAAGCAACTGTTCCATACTGTTTTCTAACTGCTGTTTGTTTTTCGTTCCAGTGCAAACAAGTTTTCCGTTGCTGAATAGAAGGAATGTTGCGTTTGGTTCAATAAGTTTGTAAACGAGTCCTGGGAATTGCTCTGGTTCATACTCTGTGTTTTCCATTTCAAGCGCGAGGAAGTTGAGGTTGAGTTTAAGATTTATCATTCCTGATGCGACGATATTTTGGACCGTTATTTTTGGCTTAACAGTTATATTAACGTTAATTTTTTTGAGCTGTTTGATTACCGCACTAATAACTTTCTTAACTTGGGCAACGGATTTTGTTCCAGTGCAAACAAGGTTTCCCGACGAGAAAACAAGAACTGCAGACTTTGGTTCCTTAACTCTGAGGACTAGCCCTGGAAAAGTTTCCGGATTGTATTCAGTGTTTGGTTGAGTTCTTGCAAGTTTTGTTAATGGGATTGGTTTTTCAAGGGAAGTCGTTGCAACAATGTTTTGTATTTTGTAATTGCTTGTTTCGCTGACCATTTTACTTATTTATAAAGAAAAATATCATTTATAAAGGTTTATAGGAATATCGAGGATATTTTTATTTAGATAAGTTTAAATTATGAGGGAATAAGGAATTAATATGGGAGATTCTGATTCAGATTATTGTGAAGAAGATTTACTTGAACATGTGAAATACACTTTTGATGATATTCAGAGATGGTATAGTTCTCGGGCTAATGAAGATGTTTTGAATTTTTTCACAGGAAATGGGATAATGGCAGGAATAAAATTTACTTCGAAGAGCAAGGGTAGGGGGCGTAAACGCAGATTTCCAAAAGAAGTCCGGTTAATAAAAGTAGGAGATAATGATTACACTACTTTCAATAACGGAGATGACCGAACAACAAAGAAACTGCCCTGGGATTGCTGGGCTCAGGAAGTTTATGAAGAAGAGTATTATGAGAGTCTTGTCGAATCTGGAATTTGTCCTGGAGATTCTTTGAGGAGAAGCGTTGAAGATTTATTTCGGGAGAATGAAAAGTTTTAGTTATCCGTAGCGCCAATTTCTTTTTTGATTTTCAAAATCTTTTTTGACTTCTTTAAGACTTGAAACTTCGCTTAATGGTTTGTCTGGGCGGAGCGCGGTGAATCTTGGGAAGCGAAGTGCGAATCCTGAATTGTAATTCGGAGATTTTTGAATTTCTTGATATGTTACCGAAATAATAATCTTCGGTTTGATTTCAACCATTTTCCCATTTTCCTTTTTGAAGTATGGCTTTAATTTTTCTGTAAGTTCGTGGAAAGAGATTCCTGAATCTGTTTCTTCAGTTGCTTTTTCTTTTATCCCTGTTCCCATTTTTCCTATCTCTGTGAATGTTTTCCCTGCGGAATCCACGCGACATGAAAGAATAAAGCTGCTTAGCCAACCGCCTCGTCGTCCAGTTCCATATTCGCCGCCGGTAATGACTAAATCTAAATCGCGCTCTTCAGGTTTTATTTTTAGCATGTGACCAACTCTTCTACCCGGTTGATATTCTGCCTTGAGATTTTTGAACATGACGCCCTCCTGATTGTCTTTCAAAGCCATTTCGTAAAATTCCTTTGCTTTTTTCTCGTCAGAGGTGACTATTTTTTTCGAGCGGATTATTTTGTAGGGATGGTTCTTTACTATTTTACTAACAAGTTCGGTTCGCTTTTCGAACGGTTCATCGAGGAGAGATTTTCCGTTGTAGTAAAGAATATCAAAAACATTTATCTCTACGGGGAGTTCGTTCTGAATTTTTTCTATGTCGTATTTTCTTCTTATTCTCTGACTTATCTCTTGGAATGGCTTGTACTCTTTTGTTTTTTTGTCAAATCCGACCGCCTCGGAATCAATTATAAATGAGTCTCCTTTGACGTATTTTTTTATATAGTCGATTACTTCGGGGAATTGCTTTGTAACATTTTCAAGATTTCTTGTGAAGAGAATTACGGAATCCCCGGTTTTGTGAGCGAGAAGTCTGAAGCCGTCGTACTTGTATTCTATAGCCGCTGGTTTCCCAACTTTTTTGAATGCTTCCTCGATGGTTTTTGCTTTGTCTGCGAGCATGACTTTGATTGGTTTTCCAACCTGAAGTTGGAGTTTTTCAAGATCTTTGAGTTTTCCGTTTTTTTTAATGACGTCAAACACTGCTGCGACGTCGTTCGTCTTGTCTATTGCATGCTGAATTTTTTCAGTGCTTTCTTTATTTCTTTCGAAAAATGCTTCTGCTAGAGAATCTCTGACTGTGCTCTCCTGAATTCCTATTCTCAAATCTCCGATGAGTGTTCTTACAAGATAGAGTGCTTCAATTGGGGAGGCAGAAGTTAAGAGTTCGGTTATCAAAGAAAGTTTTTTGTTTACTGTTCCCTTTCCTACAAGGTCTGGAAGTTTTCTCAAGTTTTCAATAACTTTTTCTGTTGTTAAGATATTTTTATGAAGAGTTGATTGCTTTTTTTTCGCGATAAGAACTTCAGCAACTTTTCCTATGTCTCCGATTTCTTTCCATTTTTTTACAACGTCTTTGTTTTCTGAGCCTGTCGCTTTGGCAATGGATTTTATTGCAATCTGATTGCTTATTCCTATTCTTCTTTCGTCGTACTCGGGATAGATGTCGCCGAGGAGAAGATAAAGAACGTCTCGGTCTTCTTCTTTGAGTTGTTTTAAAAATTTTGAAAGAATGCCTATTTTTTCAAGACGCTTGGTCGTCGAAGAAAGTTCGTCGTATGTCTGCGCAAGTTTTTCGTATTTCATGGTCAACCTCTTTAATACAGAGATTAATGAAAGGACGTTTTTAAGTTTTTTACTTCTAAGTTCCCGCCCACCCGCCCGAAAATTCGAAAGGGAATTTGCACACCTTTAGCACGATTAATAAAAATAGCAAAAGTAAAATCATGTGAGTTCGTTTCATTAAAATTTTTTAACAAATTTCGAGTGCAGCGAGGCTGAATCTATAGAATTATTTTCCTCGTCTATTGTGTGCTCTTAAACTTGGTCGCACTTTCAACTGCTTTGATTTGTTTCTAAGTCCACGGGATTTTTTTCCTGCTGATGTCAACCCTCTGAAAACTCTTCCTTTGTTTCCAGGTTTTCCTATCCAGCTCATACTCGAGTCATTCTTTATTTCAGGTCTCTCTGGGTCGACAAGAATTACTTCGAAGAAATAATGGATTCCGTCTTTTCCTATTTGATAAGAGTTTAGAACTTCAAGGTTTGTGAATTTTCTCGCAGCTCTTTGCTCCGCGATTTCTTGGTAATTCATTCTTAAATTTTTTCTTGTGTGAAGTCTTTTTCCTCGACGACCTTTGTTAGGTCTTGGTCTTTTGTGACCTCCACGATTGAGACGAACACGCACGATGACAAAACCTTTTTTTGCTTTGTATCCGAGAGAACGAGCCCGGTCAATTCTTAATGGTTTTTCAACTTTAACAAGAACTGGAGACGCTCTCCAATCTATCATTCTTTCTCTAAGTGTTTTCGCGTCCGGTTTTTTCCATGCTTCCCTAATATAATGGTACAACCCCTTTACAGATTTCTTAGTTTCTGGTTTAGATTCTTTAGCTGGAGCTTTTTTCGATAGTGATGAAGAAATGCCAACGGCCTTCTTGACCTTAGATTTCTTTTCAATTTTCTTGTCCATGAGTTATTGAGAAAAAGTTGGTTTTTAAAGTTTCTCTAATGGAAAAAATAAATGAGCCTGCAC
>JAHJMH010000035.1 GCA_018821425.1 Nanobdellota archaeon | reverse complement strand
TAAATCCTACTTCTAACTCTTTTTACCAACCGATAACTTTACAGAACCGTCCTTTAGCAAGATTTAAAACCTCCCCTAACGATAATCAAACATGGGTAAACTAAGTGTTAATATTTCTGTTAGAGAAGAGCAAATGGAAAAAAATAAAGTTTTCATAGTTAACAATGAAGAGACAGGAGTGGCAGATTTTGGTGATACTCTTGATGAAGCTATTGATAACTTTAAGAAATCTTTTAATCTGTATTTATCTGCTTATCCGGATAAAAAAAGGATTTTTTCCGACGATGAAAAAAAACCTATATTAGTCTCAAGGATCCTAATTTAGATAATTTTCTTCAAACTTTTTCTTGTCAATACTCAATCTACGGAGAATATTATTATAAATCCATATTGCAAGTTCATCTCTGTGCAAAGGGATATTTATTGACTGGTTGTTTTCGGGATTTTCAAGGATAACTCCATGAGGAGTGTTCCGCACAGTCTTACAGTCATATTTTACTAACGCCTTCAAAATTTTCTCTGCCTTTAAATTTCTATGTTTCATTTTTCACCTTCTTTTAAATCTAATTTGAATCTCTTTGGAGCGAAGACCTCTTCTATTTTGTCTTCGCTTTCAAGCCTCAAAACTCTTTTCGCTCTTAATCTCTTTCTCGTCAATAACGGCGTTTCTCAGAATTCTTCCCTTCCTCTTTGCCTCTTCTCTGATTCTAGAAAAGTCGTTCGTTTTCTTCAGTTCGTCAGAAACAAAAATCTCATCTATCATGAATGTATGATTTATTGCGACTTTCTTAAAATCAGAAACTTCAAACACAAAGTCTTTCACTATTTTCTCGTCGGTCGTAATAAGCTTGCAGAAATTCGCCTTCGGTGCTTCCTCTCCCTTGCCCGGCTTTCCGGACTTAGGCGCTTTCGGTTTTGTCTTCAACTTAAAATCTTTACTTTCAAAACTCAAAGCGAAAAATGCTTTCGGAATTTTTTCAAGAAGTGAAATGATTTCATCGCCAGACATTTCAGTATCCATCAAGTATCTCTTGACTCCTTGGAACTGTTTGATTCCCGTAAACTCTATCTCACTCTTTAGGTCATTAGTTGAAACAATCGCCCCCGTAACATTCGTTTTTTCTCCCCCGAGATTCTCAGCGACGACGCGAACAAGTTCATTCGCGAATTCCGCGCTCGTTGAAATCGTGCATTTACTTTCCGTTTTCCTAGCCTCAACAACCGCCCTATTTCTAAATTCCCCCTTGCTGAACTTCTGAAACTGCATATGGACGAGCTCATCATTAATATTACCGTCGGTACTCTCAAAAATCTTTTTTATAAAATTCATAAGTCTGCTTACACACTTCCACTTATAAATTTTTTCTATGAAAAAGTTTATCAGAAAACCTTCAGATTTATCTCTAAATTTTACCACAAAACTTTATAAATTTCTTATTACTTAGAATAAGATGGAAGAGAACTTCAAAAAAATCGCTAGCATCATAATTATAATCTCACTCTTAGTTTTGTCCTTCTTTATCATCAAGCCAATACTTGTTTCAATAATCATGGCCCTGATTCTCGCATTTATCTTTGCCCCTGTGTATGACTGGATTTACAAAAGAATCAATAACAAAAGTTTGTCCGCAGCGTTGATAATTCTAATACTCCTAATTATAATAATTCTCCCGATATGGTTCTTCCTCCCAATTCTCATGAGACAATCTGTCGGGATGCTCACTGCTGTTCGAGATTTAGATTTTGTGACGCCAATAAAATCAATCTTCCCAGGATTGTTTGATTCTCAGGAAATATCAATCGAAGTCGGATATGCTTTGTCAACTTTGACAACAAGAGCAATAGATACAGTCATCGGGTCTCTCACAAAAATAATAATAAATATCCCCACAATTTTACTTCACCTAACTGTTCTCATATTTACATTCTTCTTTGTCATTAGAGAGAAGGAAGCCGTCGTGGGATATGTGAAAAGTCTTCTACCTTTTTCAAAAGAAGTTGAGAAAAAATTATTTGATCAAACAAAAGGGATAACTTCATCAATTCTTTATGGACAATTCATAATCGGAATAATCCAAGGTATCGTTGTTGGGATAAGTTTATTCATCTTTAACATACCCAATCCGCTTTTTTTGACAATCTTAGCCGTGATTCTTGGAATTCTCCCAGTTATAGGGACCTTCCTCGTGTGGATGCCTCTTGCTATTTATTTATTTTCTACAGGTAGATTTTTCTCTGCGTGGGGAATAATTGCTTTCGGTCTTATTTCATCCAACATAGACAATGTTCTCAAACCAATGATTGTCTCAAGAAGAACAAACATAAATACGGGGATACTTTTCACTTCCATGATTGGAGGACTGGCATTTTTTGGAGTTCTGGGATTAATCCTCGGTCCCCTCATAATATCTTATTTATTCCTTATTTTGGAATTGTACAGGGGGAGCGGGATGTCTGGGATAGTTTCCTCACAAGGTCTAAAGGGCAAATAATTTTACATTAAAAGAGGTCTGATGGAATTAAAAATAAAACTTTTGAAATGGTCTGCCGGGCTGCCAGTAGCTATGCTTGAAGAGAAAACTGCTGCAAAGATGGGACTCCATCCAAAAGATATGATCAGCATAAAAACTCTTACTCGAAGACCAAAAGAAGTTTCTGCAGTTATTGATGTGATAAAAGATCTTGTCAACCGAGATGAAGTTGCAGTCTCCTCCGAACTGAAAAAAACTCTGGGTCTTAGAATAGGGGAGAAGGTTGAAGTGAATATGATGACCCCTCCAGAAAGCATGGACTTCATAAAGAAAAAGATGGACAACAAAGTTCTTTCTAGAAAAGAAATTGAAACTATAATTCATGACGTGGTGAACAATTCACTCTCAGATTCGGAGATTGCACTCTTCATTTCTTCAATAGACAAATGCGGAATGAATATGAAAGAAACTATTTTTTTGATTAAGGCAATTCAAAAAACGGGTTATCAGATGTCTTTTAGAAATAAATTCGTCGTGGACAAACATTCAATTGGGGGCATTCCAGGCAATAGAACGACTCCGATAGTTGTTTCAATCTGTGCCGCCGCCGGACTTATTTTCCCAAAAAGTTCTTCAAGGGCAATCACAAGCGCCGCCGGAACCGCAGATGTCATAGAAACCATCGCGAGAGTTGATTATGAGGTTTCTGAATTGAAAAAAATAGTCCGGAAAGTTGGCGCGTGCATGATTTGGGGTGGCTCAATTGGTTTCGTCCCTGCAGATTCTAAAATAATCCAAATCGAAAAATCTCTAAATATAGATCCTCCATCACAGCTTATCGCATCCATCATGTCAAAGAAACTCGCTGCAGGGAGCAAATACATCCTGATAGATATTCCCTATGGAAAAAATGCAAAAGTGAATAAGAAAGAAGCTCTAAATTTAAAAAGAAAATTTGAATATCTTGGAAAATATTTCAAGAGGAAACTTAAATGCGTTCTCACCGACGGGAATCAGCCGATAGGGAACGGAGTTGGTCCCGCGTTGGAGCTGATTGATGTGATAAAAATACTTAATCCTAAGGAGCAGGGTCCGCAAGATCTAGAAAAGAAATCTCTTCTTCTATCTGGAGAAATTTTAGAGATGACTGGGAAGGCAAAAAAAGGCAAGGGTTTTGAATTAGCAAAACAAATTCTCTATTCTGGAAAAGCACTAAAAAAGTTTGAAGAGATAATAAAAGCTCAAGATGGAAGCCTAAAGAAACTGGATAAGAAGAGTTTCACTCACGATATTCTTGCGAAAAAATCTGGCAAGATTTCAGCAATAGATAATAAAGGAATTAATTCTCTCGCGCGAGCCGCTGGATGCCCTCTTGACAAATTCTCAGGAGTTTATCTTTATGTTCATTTAAAAGACAAGATAAAGAAAGGTCAGAAACTTCTGACAATCCACGCAGAGTCCCGTGCGAGAATAAAAACCGCGGTTAAATACTACAAGATGGCGAAGCCGATAACGATTAAATAATAACTCCAAAAAACATAACTATATTTTTAAACTTGGAGGCTTTTACTTCTTAATGCGCGAAGAAGAATACATGCGGAAGCTCGTTGATTATGTCGGAAGAAACGTGAAAAAAGGTTACACTATCGAATCTCTTCGCTGGGCGCTCGTCGGTCAGGGATATTCAAGAACTTCTGTTGAGAAAGCCATTGAAGAATTTAACAAGGAGCTTGCACGTCAAGCGCCAGTTCTAAAAGAAAAGCCAGTCATAAAATACGAAATCCTTGATGAAAACAATAATCCAATAGAAATCGCAATGTCTTGGTGGAAAAAGTTTTTCCGATTTTAGTTTAATGAACCTTGCACAATTTTGGGCAAGTTGCACAATGATTTTTAAGTTTGCACAATTTGACTTAATTATAAGAATTTAGTTTCCACCAACCAAAAAGTTATTTAAATATCTATTTCCTATAATAATCATACTTAAAAAGAGGTTTATGAATCTTATAATATGATGACAATTAACAATGTTTCTGATGCAGTAAAAAAAGCAAGAGACAAACTAGTAGAGATGAATGGGATGATGGGAGTGGTTATGTTACAAATTGTAAGTGCAAATTTGATAAACTATGATAAGAATGAAAACAAACCGACATGGAAAGTTGTCTGTAGTTATTATACAGATATGTCTGGATCAGAGAGAGTTAAGAGGGAAGTCTTTATAGATAAAGCTACTGGAGATGTTGTTGATTATAATGGCTTTCATAAATAATGGAACCATTTAGATTAATTTATGAAGATAAACATTTTAATAAATATCTAAAGAATGGTTTGATTGTTGATTCCTGTATACTCTTTGATTTTTTGTTACGGCATTATAAGAAGGCGGGAAGAACTGAAAGAGAAGATTCTGATGGAGATGGTAATATTCCAGTAATGTTGGATAGATTTCTTTCAATAGGCTGTAAAAAATATATCACCCCTCATATTCTGGCTGAACTATCTAATCTTATCCATATTAACACAAGGAATCCTTCCGATTTTAGCCAATTGATAGATTTGATAAAAGATAAACTAAAAGAATATGAAGAAATCCCTATTATGATGTGGGATGTTCTTAATGATCCTTTAGTGAATCGATTTGGTATTACAGATACTGGAATTAAACTGTCATCTGAGAAAAACAAAAAAATAATTTTGACAAAAGATGGTGAATTTTGTAATCATTGTAAATATAATCAGAAACTTCCTACGATACATCTTGAAGATTTACAGTCTCTCTTTCTAACCTTACAAATATTCAAGAAATAATTTTTAT
>JAHJMH010000034.1 GCA_018821425.1 Nanobdellota archaeon | reverse complement strand
TAACATAATCCTCGACGGAAATAGATAACGTATAATAAAACCCATGTAATTTTACCTCATTAATATAATTGTTTCCAATTCGCGAACGAAGTGAGCCAAATAAACTTTAAAGGAGAACAGAGGTAACATATGTCATGAACCAACACACCGTCTTTCAATAAATTTAAATAGAATATTTATCTTTTGAAAGAATGATTGATATTAAAGACTTGAGATTGCGACCGGAGATTTACAAAGCGAACGCGAAAAAAAAGGGGCGTGATGTTTCTATTGTCGATGAAGTTCTTGAGCTTGATGCAAAATGGCGCGCGATTAAATTGAAAGCAGACAATTTGAGGTCGGAGAGGAATCAAATTTCTGAAGCGATAAACGCGGCGAAGAAATCGAAAGATGAGAATGCGGCGGTGAAGCTGATTAAGAAAGCGAAGGAAATTCCTGGAAAGTTGAAAGAGTTGGAGGGGGAAGAGAAAGAAGCGCAGGAATTATTGGGCGAGAAAATTTCTGGAGTTCCGAATATTATGTCTAAGCGCGTTCCTTTGGGAGAATCAGAGAAAGATAATAAAGTTGAGAAAATTTATGGGAAGCCTGCTCGGGTTTCTTTTCCTGTAAAGAGTCACGCTGAGATTATTGAGAATTTGGGCATGGCGGATTTTGACGCTTCTGCGCGGGTTGCGGGCACGGGTTTTTATTATCTCGAGGGAGATGTTGCGCTCTTGAATCAGGCGTTGATAAATTATGCGCGCGATTTTATGGTTAAGAAAGGATTCCGTTATGTTGAAACTCCGCTTATGCTCAAGGAAGAAGTTATTGACAGAGTTACTGATTTGAACGATAAAGAGAATCAGATTTATATGATAAAGGACGAACCTTTGGCTTTGATTGGGACGTCGGAGCATTCGCTTATCGGCCGTTTTGTTGGGCAGGAAATTCCGTCGGCAGCGTTGCCAGTAAAGCATACTTCTTATTCAATGTGTTTCAGAAAAGAGATTGGTTCCCATGGATTGGATGAGAAAGGTTTGTTCAGGACGCATCAGTTCAACAAGATTGAAATGATTGTGATTTGCAGGCCAGAAGAATCGGAGAAATTTTATGAAGAGATGAAAGGAATTACGATTGATATTTTCAAAGGTTTGAAGATTCCTATTAGAGTTCTGAAGATTTGTTCGGGAGATTTGGGCGATTTGAAATATGAACAGGTTGATATAGAAGCTTATTCGCCGAGGAAGAAAGCTTATTTTGAAGTTGGTTCGTGTTCGAATTTGACGGACGCGCAAGCGCGAAAGTTGGGAATCTCGACGATAATTAAGAATCGAAGAATCACGCCGCACACGTTGAACAATACTGCTATTGCGACTTCGCGAGCGTTGGTTGCGATTCTTGAAAACAATCAGACAAAAGACGGCAGTGTAAAAATTCCCGCGGTGTTGCAGAAATATATGGATGGGAAGAAAATTATTAAGAAAGGTTGAAATAGTTGAATCCCTATTTGATGCTATAGAAAAAAAATTTAAAGATGAAGTTCTTTCTGGTTAAAGTCAAGATTACGACGCTGTTGTTAATTATAAAGAATAAAAAACGGCCATCAATCATTTTTGAGAATATCTTTTATCCAAAACAACTTGCGTATGAGGAAACGCGAAATCAATCTTCTTTTCTTTCATCATGTTCTTGAAAATTTCTTCAGTTATCTTAGAGTTTATTTCCTGTCGTTCGCTCGCGCCGGTGTAATATCTTATTCTTACGTCGACCCCTGAAGGTTGGAAATTGATTCTGATAAAAGGCTTCATGGGAACTCTGTCGACAAAATCTTTTGTGACTTTGTTCGCCGCTTCCTTCGCTATTTTCTTTGCTAAATCAAGGTGGCTTTTGTAAGTTATCGTGAATGCGACTTCGTCGAGGATGTAATCATTTTCCGAAGTATAGTTAATTACGTTTTGTTCGAATAAAACCGCGTTTGGAATTATGACTGTTCTTCCAGAAATTTCTTCGCCGCCGATTGTTCCGCCGAATTCGCCCAAATAAATATGAGTGAGAGTTATATTTATCACGTCCCCGCGGACTCCGCCGACGATGATGCGATCTCCGATTTCGAACGGCTTTGTTGTGATGACCATTATCCATGCGGCAATTCCCGTAATTGGCCTTTGCAACGCCCAACCTAATGCAGCAGTCAATAATCCTGCCGCGATACCTAAACCGGTTAAACCCCCAGCAAGAGTAATCGCAATGAAAAGAACAGCTATAAAAATAAATGTGTAACTAATCAAACTGGTGAAGACAATCACATTGTGCCTCATCTTTTTTGTTCTGACTTTCTTAAGGAATATTGTTTTGATGAAAATATTCAGGAAAGTGTAAGTTACAACAATGAAAATTACTGCCAACACTATTTTCAAGTTTCCATTCTGCAAATTTAAAAAATTCAGTTCCATATCTAATGAAAATGCCGATTATTTATAAAACTTCGTGAGAAATCCTTAGATTGAGATTATCTAAAACTCTTGCTAATGCTTGTTTTCCAAAAAGAAGGAAGAGGATTCACAACAAATCCTTTAAACTCGTCAGAATAAATATGAGTTAAACCAGGTTTATCTTTAAATTTCTGAAAATGCTCTTCAGCCTCGCCATAAATTTTTTGAATTATTTTTCTCTCAAAATTTCTTTGCAATAATGAAGAAGGTTTCAAAACTAAAAAATCAGCTTGTCTTAAAACATTAACTTCAATATTTGATGAATTCTGGGAAATAAAAATAATACTTAGATTTTTGTGTCTCGCAATTAAAATTAGTTTACTAAGAAATTTATTTGCATTACTCATAGATTCTCTTGAACTGAATAAAATTCCTCCCTCATCAATTAAAACGAAAGAATCATTTCCAAGTTGCTCGATATTTTCGATAGCAGTAATCCATGAAGGCATTTCATCTTCTTTAAAACCAATAGCATAGGATTTTCTTTTATGTTTTGAATAAAGATTTTCTAAGAGTTTTATTCCAAAAGCCGTTTTTCCGCTTCCTCTTGCTCCAAGAATAATCCCTATTTGACTATCTGCTTTGCTTATTTTATCTTCCCAATTTTCATAGTCTCCGTGCTCTTTAAGCAACACTTCAAACTTATCATACTTCGGAAGAATTTCTTCTCTTTTTTTCTGAATATTTTTTTCCTTAATCTTTTTATTTGTCTCTTTCCCGAGGAGATAAATACCTTTTCCAAGATAATATGGACTTTTAATTAATAATAAAATTCCTTTTCCTAAATATCCTGGAATTTTAGACTTCTTTTTCTTCTGTTTTTTGTTTGGCACAATGAATGAAATCAAAAGAGAATTATAAAGGTTTTGAAATGCTCAACCGCCAGAATTCGAACCTGAAAAGAACCTGGCGATTTTTTTAATTATTATTCTAACACTTCATCTTCATATTTCTTCCCTAATGTGTTCTTTATCTTATCCACACTTTCTTCTAAGCGCTCTCTTAAAGTTTTCAAATTAGTTTTAAGATACTCTCCAGAATTAATTATTGTGCTAGCCTTTGTTTGCATCGTGTCTATGTTCCTAAAATTTTCTTCTAGCGTGTTTAGTTCCGAGGAAATTTTATCAAAGTCTATACCATCTTCTGAACTATCAGTCTCTTTAAGCGCAAATAATCTTGCTATACGATATGCAAAATATAAATTATCTTCGTCATAGTATGTGACTAAAAATTTATCGGTTATCTTTATTGGAG
>JAHJMH010000033.1 GCA_018821425.1 Nanobdellota archaeon | reverse complement strand
TATTTAATTTATGACGCTATCAGAAAATATAAGGAGCTTCATCGCGAAATCGAAACGAGTATGGCTTGTCCTTAAGAAGCCATCAAAGAACGAATATACTACAATCGCAAAAATTTCCGCGATTGGGATTTTAATTCTTGGCGTCCTCGGCTTTTTAATTTCTATAATCATGAAATCGTTTTCCTGAACCTAGACAAACTTTTATAAACCCAAATCTTTAAGTATTTATCACTGCTTCTTAAAAAATTAGGGAGTAGCGAGCGGTGTCGTGGTAGTGTGAAATTTTAAAAATCAATTTCACGTGCGAGACTGGGAGTTTGGAGCTAAATAAAAATAAAATGTTTTTCATAATAAAAGTAACAACAAACAAAGAAGAAGCGGCGGTCGATATGATCTCTGACAGAGTCGAGAAAAAGTCAATCGGAGTTAGTGCCGTTCTTAGACCTCATGGACTTCGTGGCTATATTCTCCTCGAGGCGGACGACAGAGAAAGCGCAGAAGACGCCGTTTTTAATCTTCCGTATGTTAAAGGAATAATCGGAAAAACAATCGGCTACGAAGAAATAAGAAATATGGTCGAACCTTCAATTAAAGCAGTATCAATTGAAGAAGGAGACATAATTGAAATAATCGGATCGACGCTGAAAGGCGAAAAAGCAAAAGTTGTAAGAATAGACAAACAGAAAGAAGAAGTAGTCGTGAACTTGCTCGGCGCTGTCGTTCAGTTGCCGGTAACATTAAAAATAGACAATGTTAAAGTTATCCGAAGAGAAGGAGAAGAAGATGCTGATTAAATTACTAGTTGAAGGCGGAGAAATGAAACCTGGTCCAGTTCTTAGCCAGAAGCTTGGCCCAGTTGGAATTCCAATGAATCAAGTTCTTCAGAAAGTTAATGACGCGACAAAAGATTTCAAGGGTATGAAAGTTCCCGTTGAACTTTCTGTGGATCCAACGACAAAAGAAATGTCGATAAATGTTTTTTCTCCACCTGCGTCAGAGTTGATTAAAAAAGAACTTGGAATCGAAAAAGGTTCTAACGACCATAAGAAAGTCAAAATGGCGAACGCTTCAATAGAACAAATAATTCTCGTAGCAAAAACAAAAATGCCAAATCTTCTTTGTAAGGATCTTAAGGCGGCAGTTAAAACCGTTCTTGGAAACTCAGTTAGTTTAGGAATTCTTGTGGAAAACAAATCTCCAAAAGAAGTCATAGCCGAAGTTGAAGAAGGAAAATATGATTCAGAAATCTCAAGTGAAAAAATAGAAACAGATCCTGAAAAAAAGAAATCTCTAATGGAATATTTCTCCAAGGTGAAAGTCGAGCAAGAGAAATTGTTGAAGGCAGAAGAAGCTGCTAAGGTTGCCGAGGCTGCAGCAGCCGCAGAGAAACCAGCAGAGGGCGCGGAAGCAGAAGCTGGAAAGGCAGAAGCGAAGCCCGAAGAAAAGAAAGAATCAAAGAAATAATTGCATTCTTTTTCCAATTAAAAACATTTATTAATTACCTAAAACCTTCCTTAGTCAAGGGGCTATGGGCCAGCCTGGTAAGCTTCGAGGTTTGGGACCTCGCGACCCCGGTTCAAATCCGGGTAGCCCCATCAAGAGTAGTAGCTACCCACAATCAAAAAGGAGGGGTTACTGTAAGAGGAAACCTTGCTCCAAAAAGGAGGGGGTAGTGTAGGGGGAAACCTTGGTGCCCCTCACGGGTAGCCCCATTTTCCAAATTTTGCCGTAGGGCAAAATCTTAAAAACCAACTTCATGATTAAATAATATAACATGGCATCAAAACTCAAAAAAACTAAATCCGCTGGACGTTTCGGCGCACGATATGGAAGAAGCGTCAGAGCAA
Source organism: Nanobdellota archaeon (assembly GCA_018821425.1). Taxonomy (GTDB): domain Archaea; phylum Nanobdellota; class Nanobdellia; order Pacearchaeales; family GW2011-AR1; genus ASMP01. The sequence continues at coordinate 1,312 of JAHJMH010000033.1, read as the reverse complement.
AACTGGTCTCCGTTGAATCAAATCAAAGAGTTAAACAGAAATGTCCTTTCTGCGCAAAAGTAGGAACTAAAAGAATTTCAACAGGAGTCTGGCAATGTTCCCGAAAGACGTGCGGAAAAAAATTCGCGTCGGACGCTTACCATCTAAAAAAATGATTAAAATGAAAAAACTAAATAAAGGGAAGTTGACGGTCAAGAAACCGTAGGTGTCTTACCATGCCAACCTACAAATGTTTTACGTGCGAGAAAAAGATACTGAGCGCAAATCTTGAAAAGCGGTTCGTTTGTCCAAATTGTAACAGCAAGATTTTTTACAAGCCAAGAAAAGTGGTTAAAAAAGTAAAAGCCATATAGTTTTTGACAACTCTTAAAATGGAGAATAAAAACAAAGAACAGCAAATTCAAGAGATTAGTATCCTTGAGCAAAATCTACAAAATCTTCTTTTTCAAAATCAGGCATTTCAGATGGAAATTTCTGAGACTAACGCTGCGTTAAAAGAAATTCAGGATTCTAAAGAGGTTTTCAAAATTGTCGGACAGCTGATGATAAAATCCGAACCTGAAAAAGTGAAGGAAGAACTGTTAAACAAGGAAAAACTTCTTAGCCTGAGGATTAAATCTATAGAAAATCAAGAATCCGAAATGAGCAAACAACTTGAAAGCCTAAAAAAGAAAGTTCTATAATTTTAATTTTAATCTCTATCGAGGGGAATATGTGCGGGAAAGTTGCGAAATCTTTATAAATCTCCTCAAGTTTAGGTTACCATGGTTTTTGACAGAATAAAAAGAGCGTTCTCTGAAAGAGAGCCTGGAGAAGAATTCTCCGACGAATATCTTGAGATTGACCTCGGAAAAGAAGAACCCGAGAGCAAAGTTTTCGTTAAGCTTTTTGCTCTAAAAGATTATGATGATGTTAATGATGTTCTTAATGCTTTGAGAGAGGGTTACACAATTGCAGTAATCGATATCAAAATCCTGAGACAAAAAGATTCTATTGAATTAAAGCGTGCGGTTTCGAAAATAAAGAAGACAGTTGACGCTCTTGAAGGCAACATCGCTGGTTTCGGAGAAAATGTTGTTATAGCAACACCTTCTTTTGCAAGAATCCATAGAGAAGCTTCAAAAGAAAAGAAAAGCCAACCCAAGAACCGATTTGAATAATTCTTTGTATAGGTTCATGACATATGTTACCTCTGTTCTCCTTTAAAGTTTATTTGGCTCACTTCGTTCGCGAATTGGAAACAATTATATTAATGAGGTAAAATTACATGGGTTTTATTATACGTTATCTATTTCCGTCGAGGATTATGTTA
>JAHJMH010000032.1 GCA_018821425.1 Nanobdellota archaeon | reverse complement strand
GATTCTAAAAGGTCTCTCCGCAAAACTTTTCTTTGAGCATCATGCGAAATCGAGGCTCCGTTATCCTCGCGGGCATTTGTGGAGCAGAGGAAAGTTTGCGTCCAGCGTCGGGTTTGTGCGATTTGATGTCGTGCAGAACTATGTCAGAATTCAGAATATCCCTCATGGAAACCGCGCACTTTGGTGTGCGGAGGATGTCATGCATTATTATAGTAAAAAGTAATTAATCTTTATAAAAAAACAGGGATGACTGGTGGCAATTTTCTAGTTTTATATTAGATCAAGCTGAGGTAGCACTAGCTCCTGGAGATATTTTTGGAAGACTGGAAAAAGGGCATGTAAGACTTAGTTATTCCCCTAAAATTCCAGTTATCCAAAAAGCTATTTATAGGGCGAATTATGCTTTAAATAATAGAAAAAATAAACTAAATATAAATATGTTAGTAGAAATATCGAATGGGGAATTAGTGGACAAAGTATCTGTATTGGCGATTAAATATGAAAGAATTACCTCAGAAGAAAAAAGGAAAAATGTTGAGGTAGAATATCTCTACTTAAAACAAAAAATGGAATCTCTAGGGATTACAGATAAATCTAGAGAATACCAAGATCTTTTAGAAGTTAATTTAAGAATTTGGGAAGAGGGAGATCTAATAAGAATTTTAGAAAAAGAAGGGAGATTTGATGAAAAATTTATTGGTCTTGCAGTATCAATTAATAATAGTAATAATGAAAGAGCTAGATTAAAGAGAGAGATTAACGAAAGAACTAATTCTTTATTTGTTGAAGAAAAAGAACATCCAAATTATGAATAAATTAAAACCTAAATTGGGAAGCATCATGATTTATTGAGGATCTCCAATAATCTTTATTTTTGGTAAAGGCAAGATAAATTTTCCTCCATTTTTAACAAACCTTTTTTCATCTTCTCCAACTCCCTTAAAGATATGATAAATTAAAACTAATTGATAATCTGGATTATATCTGCCAATGTTTTCTGGAGAAGTAACGGGGATCAAACTTCCCACAGTTCTTTTCCCTTCTTTATCTGGATTTTTATCAAATATGCAATCAATTAACTCGCTTGTTAATCCAAAATATTGGAGGGTGGTATTTCCCCGTGTTGAAGCTCCCAAACCACATATTGTTTTTCCTTTTCTTTTTTCCTCAGTCAAAAAAGAAACTAATTCTTCTCTGATTGAATTTATTCTTCTTGCAAAAGCATGATATGTTTCTGGGTCATTTAACTTATTCTCTTCTTCAGATTTTCTCAGGTCATCTAATCTTCTTTTCGCTTCATCTGATTGACGAATCTTACTTCCTTTGAGTCGAATATAATTTCTTATGCTTCCACCATTTATCTCATTTAATTCTGCGTCAAAAGTTTCAAATCCATGTCTATCCAGTAAGTTTTCTAGAGAATTATAAGAATAATATTCTAGATGTTCATGACAGACATTATCTACAGCATTATTCTTAAGCATAGAAGCAAGATAGTTTTGTTGAATTACAAATAATCCGTCTTCATCAAGACATCTTCCGACATCTCTAACAAAATCATTTGGAGCATCTAAATCATAAAACATGGAAATTGCAGTTATTATCTTAGCTTTCTCCCTCTCGACTTCAGAAAAATATGCTTCTCCATTAAAAAAATCTCTTACCACCCGTATCCCTTTTGCTTGTGCTTCTATGGCAACGTTTTTTGAAGGTTCAAATCCAACACGGTTTAGTCCGGGAACATCATAAAATCCAAGAAGAGTTCCATCATTACATCCTATGTCTACCACAGTATCTCCAGGTTCTAATTGGATAAGAGCTTTGGATTTCTCAACAATATCTTTTAAATCTGCCCTAATCATAGGATTTATTCCAGATTTGTACCAGTATTGTTCCCCCCACATTAACTCCGGCGGAGTCGTATGTCTTAACTGAAGTAAACCACATCCGTCTTTAGAGTCACATAACACTAAGTCTAAGGGAATTTTTGGACCCTGTTCCGCTTCAGAATCAACAAAATTAGTAACATATAAATCTCCCAAGGATAAGATACCTGATAAATCTCTTGAATCGCAAGACCTACAAGAATCTATTCTTCTTTTATAATCCATCTTTATATAATCCCTTTGTATCTTAATTCTATATTCAGAAAACTATTTTTAAGTATTGTTGTGATAGGGAAGATAAGTAAATGAAAAGATATCTTCCATTTCTTTTAATTGTATTAATCTTAAGTATTTCAATTTTGAATAATTCCTATAACAATTGAATTTGCAGCATTAAAATGTTTATTGTATTTGCTAGTTTTTGCTTCTTCTTCAGATATCTCTTTCCATTGATTTTCTTTATTTATTCTTTTTAAAAAAATCTTCTCATCAAAGTCTAATTTGTTAGCAAAAAGTAATTTATCCATTTCAAGATTATATCCTAAGGGCATAGTAATCACTCCCTTACCTCCAACCTCAAGACAATTTTCTTTTAAATTTTTTATAGCCTTGATAATTTTTACAGGATCTTTGATATCTTCATCAAAACCTACATGTTCAAAAGTTGAAATACTAACTATCAAATCATATTTATTAGATGGCTTAAAATCGAGAATATCTTTATTGATGATTTTTTTTCTCAACTCATATTTATCGAGTGTATCCCATCTTGAAGGATAATAATGAACTAAGACTGCACCAATTTCCAAGATTCTTTTCCTTTTCATAAAAGATTCTTTTATATAATCCATCACAATAGGAACTTCAATAGTCCTTTCATTCCCCCAAGTAGTATTATATATATGATAAAAATAAGGAAATTTTTTACCCTGGAAAGAGAAGAATTTTTTAGGTTTTAAATAAAAGAATATTGCTGAGGGAATAGCTGAAATATAGGCTATTGGGGGGCATAAAAAATATAAAAATAATTTCACAAATAAAGATTTCAATCCTTCTTCCTTCCCTATTTTTAATGCTTTATGGAATTTATCTCTTTTCAGTGTAATTTCTTTATAGACCATCTTTCTGGGATTATTTAATTTATATGTGGATTGATTAATTTCAATAATTTTTTGTTCCTTTTTTTCAAAGAATACTTCCCTCCATCCTCCACTAAAGAATGTTGTGCCTTTATCATTTTATTAAGTAAATCTCTATCATTAATTAAAATTTCAATTTTTTCAACAAATTCTGGAACATATTTAAGACATTCTTTTTTTTCGGATAATAATCCATAATTATCATTAAGCTTTTTATTATACTCTTCGAGATTATCTTTATTTCCAAAAAGTTTCTCGCTCTTTATCAAGAATCCTGTTTTGTTGTTAAATACTGTCTCAAATGCACACTCATAATCAAAACCTATTACGGGTATTCCAAATTCCATACTTTTAGTCATAAGATCCATTCCCGGAAGAGGTTCAAGAAAAATATCTGAATAAGAGAACAGTTGGGTCATTTTATGTTCTGGTAGATATTTCTTTAAAAAGATTAATCCAGGAACATGTTCGTACTCCTTAATCAAATCTTTATCGATATTTGCTCTTACAAAAAATTTAATATTTTTATGTCTTTTAGCTAATTCTGCATATGTTTCTAAAGCAATCAATCCCCCTTTGGTTCTAAAGGAGACTGGGTTGTTTATTGACGCAACAAATAACAAAACTAAATCTTTTTTTGGTTTTTTTTCTAATTTTAAATTTCTTCCTGCAAAAGGGATTACAGTTATCTTTTTCTTAAATTTAGAACAATCAATAATTCTAATTAAATCATTATAAGCTGCTTGATTCCAACAATTTATTGCTTTACATTTTTCACTAGCTAACCTTTCTGCGATGTATTTTCTATCTAACCCGGAATAGTCGTATCCAGATAGCCCGAGAACTGTTTCTAAATCTAATATAAAATCAAATTCGGGAGGGGGTAATTGATTGAAACAAAATAAAAGGGTTTTTTCAAAATTTCTTTTTGAATTATTCTTTATGTCTGATTTTAAAAACTTTCTAAGAATGTTCATAACAAAATAGTAAGAATTACGTATCATACGATTGTCTTTAAGCCAATAAAAATAGGCTTTTTTTGGAGGGAAATATTCTAAATTATAATTTTTAGAAAAAAATTCTACGGTTGCATCATAAACAGCCGGAAACTTCTGATTAAATGGATAAAGAGCAAGTGTTTTTTTCATTTTTTAGATTCTATTATTTTAATTTCGGGATAAACAGAATAAAAAACATAACCGGGATTATCAATTATCACCACATTAAGCCTAACCCTAAGGATATTTGTAAAATAATTATTGTTGGGATCGGAGCCAGTCCCAAAATATTTGAAATTTATTTTGATTGTTTTTTTCTTTTTAGATTCGACCATATTTAACCATCAATTTTCTTATTTTTAAGATTATTGGTAAAAATGATAAAAAGTTATTTTGCAGAATACAAAAGAATTTAAACCCAAAATTTGTTTGAAGCTTAATGAAAATACTTGATATAAAAAGCCTATCAGTTCCAGATATAAAGATTATAAAATTTGCAAGGTTTCATGATCTCCGAGGGTATTTTGCAGAACAATTCAGAATAAGTGATTTTTCCAACACGCCTGAATTAGGTTCTATGAAAAATATCGAATTTGTACAAGGAAATGAAAGTTATTCTAAACAAGGTACTATCCGAGGCCTTCATTTTCAATGGAATCCTCATATGGGAAAGCTTGTTCGAATTCTCTCAGGTCATATGATAGATTTAGCTTTAGATATACGTAAGGGTTCACCCACAAATGGAAAAATCCTTGCTTATGAGATGACTACCTCTGAAGATAAAGATTATGGGGAATTGATTTGGATTCCTCCAGGATTTGCTCATGGTATTTGTTTTCCAGAGAATTCTTTATTAGAGTATTTATGTTCGGGAGAGTATAATCCTAATTGTGAAGCAGGAATTTCACCTTTATCAAAAGATCTTGACTGGAGTTTGTGTGACAAGAGATTAAAACAATCTTTTCATAGAATTGCAGAAAAAACAGATTTAATTACAGAAAAAGATAGAAATGCTCAAACACTCGGGGAATGGAATAGGGATGGAAGGGCTGAGAATTTTAGATATTCTAGTCTAAAAGAAGAGGGGCTTTGTTAACATTAAAATCACAAATTCATT
>JAHJMH010000006.1 GCA_018821425.1 Nanobdellota archaeon | reverse complement strand
CGATGAACTTGTTGAATTCGACAAGGAATATTTTAATCCCTTTATGTTAAAATATCATGAAAAGTTTGAGGAGATTTGGAAGGGGGAACTATCTGATAAAAACAAAAAGGAAGATTGATCTTTAGCGCATAATGATATCCCTAAAAAATTATTTCTTGCAGTTCAAAAACTGAAGATTTAAAAAAGATGTTTAATTAAACAGGTTATAAAAGAGGGACTATGAAACATCATCCGACTCATCATGCGCCGCATAACCCTACATACCCAAATCATAAAAGAGGCCCCGTACATCATCTAATGGAAAACAAAAATCTCGTCGTCGCAATAGTAGCTGTTTTTGTATTGATAATAATCGTTGGAGCGTTTTTTCTTTTTACTAGGGAAGATGAAGTGTCAGAATCACCCATCCAGTCAACAACAGTAAATTCTCTCGTCCAAACTTGCGATTCTTGGTGCAACGCAGTTCAGATAAATGATTGGTGTGATTTCGAATTGAGCGCGGGTGAAAATTTGGCGAAAGGATCCTGTTATGGTTTTGCTAATAGCCCCCTTTATACACAATTGGGAGTTAAAAAATGTTCAACTATTGACTGTAATAACAGACCCGAAGTGGATAACACCTGCGTATCTGGTCTTGGGGGAGTTTGGGATACTCCTAACTCTGAAGACCAATGTAGTTCTATAAATGGTATAATAAGGTTTGTTGTAGCTCCAACAGACGAGCCCCAAACCCCCGAGCAAGTTTGCTGTGTTGAGTAACTCTTTTTTCTAATCTATATGAACCACAGAAATTATTAAATAGTTTCGCGACAACCAAATCAAATATATTCAGAATGTAAAAATAAGATGGAGAATAAAGGAAGCTCATTACTAATTGCGGTTTTAGTCATTTTAATAATTTCGTTGATTTCCACGAGTTCAGCGACTTCGAATGAGTTTCAGAACTTAAATGGTGCAGAGGTTATTTCTAGGATTCATGGGGTTGGAAAAAGTTTGGAAAAATCATTAGGAGCATCACAAGATGTTGAATGGGCCATAAAAGGAGATGATCTTTATTTATTGCAAACTAGACCCACTAACTTCTTAATATTTGAGAATAATTTTTATTTCTAAAGTTCAAAATAACTATTTTTTAGACCTTCCGAAATTTCGTCCACAAGTCTTTTTTGAGTATCCATTTCTTTTTTGGCAATTTTTTTTGAAAGTTCCAAATTAAGCTTTGTTCCACCTGCAGTTCTATCCTCAGTTTTTATAAATGCTATAGATTTTATCACAGACCTCTTATATTTTCCTCCATAAAGAAATGGTCTTATAAATCCGGTCATTCCTAAGTCTGCAATTAAATCAGCGTCTTGAAGAACTTTTAATTCAATAGTCCTTTCTTTCATTTTGTCTCCACGAAGGTCATGATTTTCTATAAGATATAATACTCTTGTTAAAAAGTCTGAGGGATAGTTCAAATTAGCAAGAATCTCTCCGGCAAATTCTACACTTATTTTAGAATGTTTACGCCATTCTTCAGAAAAACTTCCTAAAAATTCTCCACCCTTAAATAATAAATCAAAATTCAATTTTATTTTTCCTACATCATGGAGAAGTGCTGCAACAAGAATAGCTTCCTTGTCACATTTTTCATCTAATTGATTCATTATCTTTTCAGCAACATTAAATACTCTAAGAGTATAATAAGTTTCATCGAAAGGACCATAACTTAAGAAGTCTACCTTCTCAAATAAATCTTTCACAATTTTATAAATTTCTTTATAATCCGGTTTTTTATCTTGGTCTGTCATCTTTTGGTTTTTTATAACTGAATACTTTGTTGGTTACAATATCACATAACTTATTAGGATTCTCAACACCCCTTAGGTTAAAAAGATTTCGCATGTAATCTTCGGAGCCGAGATAAAGTTCAAGAATATTTCCAACCCAATCAATCTTCGGGAACTGTTCATCAGGAAAGATAACGTAATCTTTTTCATTAAGAACATTAATCAACAAATTTAAAAACAACAACCCAATAATATAATTATGGGGGCGACAGATTTTATTTTAGAATTCATTCAGACTGTTAAAGACTTTCATGGAACGCTATCGCCAACTTTCCAAACTTTTATCATTCTTTTTTTTCTCGTTCTAATTATAGTTATTTACTCAATCTTCGTTTGGAAACTCCATCAGTTCATGGGTCGAAAAAATATCTTCAATTTCGACCTTAACAAATACAATACTTCCGAGAATCCCGTCCTCGCAAAAATCGCCGCAAGCGGCTTTTATCTTCTTGAATACATTCTTATAATTCCATTCATAATTTTCTTCTGGTTTTTAATTTTTACATTCTTCCTGATATTCTTCTTAGAAGAATCCATAGGGGTCAATACTATTCTTATGATTTCTGCCATAGCAGTAGCAGCGATAAGAATGTCTTCTTACATTCCGAGATACGGAGAAAAACTTGCAAAAGACTTAGCAAAAATTCTTCCATTTACATTCCTCGGAATCTCTGTTGTTCAGCCAGGCATATTTGCAAATCTTGGAGTTAGAGTCGGCTCAAGAATAAGCGAACTTCCAATGTTCTTCTCAGGAGTAGTCAGTTATTTATTATTTATATTACTCTTAGAAGTTATTCTACGATTCTTTGAATTTGTATTCACTATTGCTGGAATCGAATCAGAAGTAAGTCCCGAAGAAATTTAAAAATTAATTTTAATAATTAAGCTGCTGCCACTGGCGTTTCAACTTTAACTTCCGCACCTTTTTCTGCTGCGACAGGCTTTGGCGCATTTTGGTCCGGGAAAATTTCAGAAAGTTTTTTCCCGCCTTGCTTTAGAATCTTAAGATTAATTTGAGTTATTTCTGGAGAAATCACTCTGCCCCGAAGAGTTTTTCTAAGACGCAATCCCTTCGGCTTTGGATTTGAAATTTTCTTTTTTCCTTCGCGCCTTGGGCGTCTTTTCATTCCCTTACCATAAGTCAAAAGAAGTTTCTTCAATCCAATTCCAGGAATATCTTTGTGGGAAGTGAATCCTGCTTTATCGCTTGTTCCGGCAATCTCAAATTCATATCCTTCAAGCTCAGGCATAAAGATTTTCCCCTCAATTTTATCATGAAGTTCTTTCCCGAGAAGCTCTTCGCTTTCAAGCTCAAACTTATAAGTCTTCCCTGAACTTTCTGCTACATTAATTTTGAATGGCATAATAATTATTGATTTAGAAGGTTTTTAAAGTTTGTTAGCAACTTTTTTAATCTGTAACCACTGACATATATTGATGGAAAAAATTAGTTCACTTGCGCTCAAATTAAAAAATATCAACTAGATTCCTCGGGGGGTTTACCCCGCAGCTTGCTGCGATTGGGTAGTTCATTCTCGATGGAAAATAATTATATCAAAACCCGTGTGATTTTACCTCTTAACATAATTCCGTTTTTCAATCGGCGAATAGAGTGAGCCAAACTTAGAAATTAGCAACTTTTTTAAGATATCACTTATTTAGTTATTCATAATGGAAATAACATACGGCAAGGAAGCCGACGCGGCTTACATAAAATTCAGAGAAGGGCAATTTTTTAAAAATCAGAAGATTGATGATTTCCCAATAATTGATTTGGATAAAGACGGAAAAATTCTTGGCATAGAATTACTCGATGCCAGCAAAAGAATACCAATTGAATCCCTTTCTGAAGTTAATGTCAAGAACCTAGTTTAACTTTATCAAATTTTAAAGTTTAACTCCCGCCCCAATCCGCTTTCCCTTTCCGCTTTATCTCCGCAATTTCTTGCAACAAAGAAATTTCTTTTTGCGAAAGCAAATCCTTATTCTTCCTGAAATTCTTAAATTGCGATTCTCCAATCTCAGAGTAAAGAAAATCAACTTCTTTCATCCTTCGTTCAAAGTTTATGCCCGGAATCGAAATCGCCAGTTCCTGGTTTTCGCCCGCTTCTTCAACAGATTTGTTTTCCGCCTGCAGATTTTTTATATTGCCCACTTTCTCATTGTTCCCATCTATAAGACTCATTCGAGAGGTTATCTTCCCGACTTCGACGCGAACGCCAAATATCGCCGGACTCGTGTTCCTGAAAACATAATTGTGCAAAACTTTAACCTTCGCCAGAGAAACGAAATCCATCATTCTCTTCTTCTCAATTTCCTTTTTCTTTTGAATTCTAAATTCTTTCAAATCATCAACAAGTTTGTAGATAACATCATCGGTCATTATTTTTATCTTTTTATTCTGTCCGAGTAATTCTCCCGCCTCTTCATCAATGGAAACATTAAATCCAACGATAATTGCATCAAGTTCACTTATTTTCAAATTCGCTTTCGCACTTATAATGTCAGATTTACTTATGCTTCCGATTCCCGCTTTCACAACAGATATTTTTTCCTGCTTAAGAATTGAAAGTAACGCCTCTAAACTTCCAAGCGAATCTGCCTTCGCGATAATTCCTTGCTTGTCCGTTTTTATATTTTCAGTAATCTGCTGTTTGAATATTTTTTTAACTTCCTCAAGATTATCTTTGAAAACAACAAAAGGCATCCCTGGAAGAACATTGGCTTTCTCAATAATTTGCATCCTAACACCTGTCGCAGCAGTAACTTTTTCCTTAGGTTGAAACTTTTCCGAAAGCGGTCTGATTTCTTCAAGAACTCTTATCCGACTAATTATCGGTTCCTCTTGATTTGAACCCGAAATATTCGCGATAGCAATTGTATCACTTTTCGCGAGCTCACCGTCATAAAGAATCGACTCGAGATAAGAATTGTCTCTTTCTTTTTTTATTTCAAGGACAACCCCTTTAGCAACATTCCCCAAAGTTATTTTTTCTCCGAGATACTTTTGGCTTAATCCGCAGAGCACCATAACCAATTCGGGAATTCCTTCCTGCGTTCGCGCGGAGCATGGAACCAAAGCAACTTTTTTTGTGAAATCCTCAACTTTGTAAAAAAGGTCGGCGTCAAATCCGTGACTCTGAAGAGAACCCACGAGTGTCAAATATTTCTCGTCAAAATTTTGTTTAACATTAGAAGGTTGCGTTTCTATGCTTTTCTGCAAACCCTCCCCCTTTTTTTCTTTGCTTGGAGTTCGCCAGCCGGAAACATTATCTATTTTATTCAACGCAATAACAAACGGAGTTTTGTTCTGTTTCAAAATCTGAATTACTTCTGCCGTCTGCGGTTTTATTCCCTCGTTTATATCTATGACTAAAACCGCCAAATCCGCTAAGCCACCTCCGCGCTTTCTCAAATTCGTGAACGCAGCATGACCCGGAGTATCGATAAAAAGAAATCCTGGAATCGTCAAATGTATTCCCGACTTTTCAATCAATGGACACGTAGATTTCAATTTGTCCGCAGGATAAAGTGTGAATGATATTTTTTGAGTTATGCCCCCTGACTCTCCAGATTGAACAGAGCTACCTCTAAGCGAATCAAGAATGCTAGTTTTCCCGTGGTCAACATGCCCGCAAACCGTGACAATCGGGGATTTTATCGTTGCCTTCTCTGCCATATTTGATATAGAAAGAATTGAGTTAAAAAGGTTTTGAAACTAGTCTTATCGAAATTTATTCAGAAAATTTACTACTTCTTTGGAGGATAATTTTGCCAAAGCACTGCCATGTACCGCTCCCTTAACTAAATTCAGATCTATATTATTTTTATCTTTTAGCTTTTTCGCAAATTCCACAGTTCGAGAATAATGGACTATCTCATCATTAGTTCCGTGAATAAGTAAAATATTTTTTCCTTCGAATTTATCTAAATATTTGTATGGATCTACTTTAGATTTCCCTGAAACAAAAGATTCCCAATCTTTTTCATTAAATCCCCTAAATGCATTTTCCCAACCTCTTTTTAAAAATCCCACTAAATATATTAAGTCTTGTTCTTTTTTTGATTCGTCCTTAGAATGTTGTTTTAGATTTAGTAAAGGGCATAGACATACATAATTGTCTACTTCAGGAAAGCTCATAGCTATAGCTGAGCCAAAGCTAGAACTGATTATGGAGATTTTATCGCATGAAATATTAATTTTCTTGTTATTGAAAACTTCTAAAACCTCTCCTTTCCTTATCATTTTAACACTCTCTATTAAGGTTTTCAAACAATTTTCTAAAGAAAAATCCCCATAACTTTCCCAACTGCCAATATATCTCGGTTGAAGAACGTGAAACCCTTCTTTAGCTAAGTTATTCCCAAATTCTTCGTTTCTAGGCTGATTAGGTAATCCTTGCAGAACAATGACACAATGATTTTTTGATTCTCCGATAGGCTCAATTAACTCTGCTATAACATCCCCATAATGAATTCTTAACCTCATGATTTGGCCTCGTAATTTTTGAATAAATATTCATCCAATTTTTCTAAGAAGTCTAAACAAACCCTATAAACTAAATCCTTATCATCAATAGGGTCTTTTTTATTTTTCCATCTGAAAATTTGCCTAATATTCTTACTTGGTTTAAATTGTTTAAAATCTTCTTCAAATCTTTTTACTGATTCTGAAGTTGCTAGTGGATAAATTCCATTGAATGCATTAGCATATTGGGTTGAGTAAATTGAAAATCTAAGAGCATCTTTAATAGCATCATCAACAGAGCCCTTGTTTACTAAAATCTTTCTTATTGTGTAAGCCCAAGAATTAATTATTCTTATCGCTTCAAGTCGAATTTCATTGTGACTCGGCAAATCTGTGGTATGAAAAGGATTATCTCCAAAAATTACTTTATCTATCTTATTTGCTTCATGAAGGAAAAGAGCGTAACGGTTCTTATGAAAAAAGGCTTTTTTTCTAAATTTTGGTAGCTCTTTTTCTTTGATTATGTTTAGACTTAAGTCTATTTTATATTTGTCTTGTAATTTAACTTTCAACTTGGCAAGTTTTTTCAGATTG
>JAHJMH010000031.1 GCA_018821425.1 Nanobdellota archaeon | reverse complement strand
TCCTTCCCGTAACTCAGAAACCTTAATCCATTCTGCGCCGTTAGAAAGTTTTAAATAATCTTCACTATTATCAGGATTATGAGAATCAAAATTAATGATTATATTGTTGTGGATAGTGAGATTTGCCATGGTCAACCAACTTTCAAAGGAACCAGAATAATGGTTTGGCAAGTTTTGGAATTGCTCGGAGCAGACGTTCCCGTTGAAGAAATAATTACCACCTTCATAACACCACTCACAAAAGAACATATTAAAGCAGCTTTGCATTATGCAAGCACCATAGCAAAAGGTAGAAACAATGTCATCATCCCAGCTTAAGTTTCTTTTAGATGAAAATGTAAAAAGAGACTTATTAAATTTTTTAACATCAGAAGGATATGATGTTACTTTTAAACCAAAAGGACTTTCTAATGGTAAATTAGCTGCGTTTTCCAAATCAGAACAAAGAATATTTGTTACAAATGATGAAGACTTTACTGAATTTACCAAAGAAAAAATATTTTCACTTGTTTGGTTAAGAACTCCGCAGGATAAACCAGAATCTTTAATATCCTCTTTCTCTAAACTGCTCAAAGAAACAAACTCAGAATATTTTAAAGGTAAATTAATAATAATATCTGAAGATAAATTTGAGATATCCCCTTTAGTTGTAAGCTTTACCAAATAAGGATACTCTGCCGTCGCCCTAACAAGTCCGGTCGTCCCGTTAACGAAAAGCCGACTCGAGCTACTTTCTACGTTGAAATCTTTTATTGCCGCCGAAGTCAGACTTCTCATTAACAAAATTATACAAAAAATTAAGTTTTTTTTTACTTATAATCTTTTCCATTTTAATCTAAATGTATATTTACTCCTCCTTGCACATTTAATCCCTGCTTCTTTCAATTCTATAAATCCGGTACGTCGGCATTTTATTATTCGTCCTTTTTTCTTTTGGAATTTTTCTAAAGATAAATAACCCTCCGTCCTTTTTCTGCCTGTACCCGTCGGGCGTTTCTTCCAAATCCGCCAACTCCACATCTTTCCATTCCCCCGTTTCGGAATTTTTTACACTTAGTCTATCGCTGAATTTTTTATCTGGCCACGCCGCCCCGACCTCCGTTTCTTTATCTCCCGTCAAAACCAATTTTTTATCCAATTCAACGCCCATTTTTTTGCTTACTATAGCAGACGCCTTTTCCATTAACTCCGCCCCAACTTTTTCAGGGTCTTCTTCGGTTTCCAGTTCAGCCACTATGCTCGCCTGATACGAGTCGTAGTTTCTTGTAATTTTTATTCCCGCCTGAATTTCTTTAATTTTCATCTTTCGCCTTGATATTTGTCAATATAATCTCAATTTCTTTTTCAAATTTGGTAAATCTTTTTTGACGATATCCCAACAGTTTTATCATCAATTCCAAAATAAGCGTGAGTGATTATATCTCGGGTTCCTGCTATCATTTTCCATTCCACTTCAGGATATTTCTTCTTTAAACTCTTAGGGATATTTTTTGCCGCTTCACCGATAATTTCTATCCTTCGGACAATTGCATCTTGCAGTTTCTTATCCTCAAGTAAATCGGATTTTCCCTTATTTAAGATATATTCATTAATTAAATCAATACACTCAATAATATCCTCCAAATATAATTTTACTTCCCTCATATAATTCTCATTTCCTCATTTAATATTCTGCTTTTCAATTTTGGATGAAGAGCCCTGTATGTATTGATATCTACCTTTTTGCCTAATTTTTCTTCCAAGTTTATTTTTAATCCAGAAAGGTCAAATAAACTAAATTTCTTTCCGTTTCTTATTTGAATTAAAATATCTATGTCTGAATTTTTATTCGGTTCACCCCGAGCATAACTGCCAAAAATTCCTGCTCTGACTATCTCGTATTTTTTTAGTATCTTTACTATTTTTGTCTTTAATTTATCAAATTCTTTATTCATAAAAAGTAATAGTTTCTGATTTATTTAAATCTTTCTCGACGCCGAGCGAGCGTCTCTTCTTATTTGCTTTCGCTTAGCTGACGTTTTATTGCATCGATTTGTTTTTGGAGTTCGTCTACATGTACCTTAAGTTTTCTTCTTTCTCACACTGGAAGTGGATTTTTAAACATAAAAATTAAATGAAATCCTTAGTTCTTATCAGATTAATTCTCTCCTTGTTCCTAAAATACTTATCTTCACTCCAAATATGACAGTTTTCCTTAAAACTTAAAGCAAGTATATCCACATCTTTTTTATCTATCTCACTCATAATTTTATCAGCTTTTTCTATTTTATTTTTATAATAATCTCTGGAACAAATTTTAATTGGCAGTAAGGATAATGCCGCCTCAATTTCTTTTTCTGCAATCCCGGATTTTTTAGAAATTTGGCACAGATATTTCCTTACTTCTCTTAGTGTATATTCTGTAGAAATAAAATTGAATTTATTGTCAAATAATATGTTTCTGCTAAAACCCCCGATTAAAGCAGAGATAATTGGCGTTGCATCAACTGCAATTTTTATCTTCATTCTTGTTGCTTCTCAAAATTATCCAATATCTCCTTATGACCGATTTTATTAGCTCTTAATCCTTGTAATATTTTATCGCTAATCTTAAAAAATCTCTGTTTTTTTAGCTCAAGTATTTTATCTTTTATAGCTCCTTCTATAAATTCAGAATTTCCTTCAAATCCAAGTTCAGATATAATCTGAGTTAATTCATCCGGCAATTTAACTTTTGTTTCCATAATTTTACTCAATGTTCAGAATATTTAAAACTTTCTCCATGCGCCGAGCCTGCCGAGCCGAGCGTCCCTCCTTCCCCGTTATTCTCCTCTTTATTCCGCGCCGTTCCCCTTTCCCAGATTCTTCGCCCTTTAAGAAAGGATGATTTATTTTTTAACCCAAGTTTATTTTAATCATCGTCGAAGTCTCAGTCGTCGAAGAATCTCCGGTTGTACTCGATGACGTCCATATCGCCATAGTGTTCACAGTTCCCGAGCCCGAAACGTTCCCCGTGCCAGCCGCGGTTCCATTTATTTTTAGGTCATAAGCGTTCACGTTTCCGACGATGTCGAGTTTTGTCGTTGGCATCGTGGTGCCATGCCGAACCGAATAATCGACAAACAGCATTGATGTATCAACAGTTAAGTTCCCTGAAACCGTCGCAACATCAGAAGCAGAATCTCAAAGATAAGTGTTATGTGCAACAATGCCATTAGCTACAAAATTGTGCATGTTTTCAATTGCTAAATCATAAACATGTTCAGAGCTATCATACTCAATTGACTTAATTCTGACCCAATTAATATCAGAAAGTTTTATCCACTCGGCATTATCCCCCTGGCATTAGCTTCGCTTAAAGGCTCAGAATTAATTTGGCTATTATCTAGTAAATCATTTTTAGAGAGTTGCCGCCATCCCAACATTCACCATCAACGTTTGTTTCCGTATTAACTACCTCGGAAAGTTTTAAATAGTTGTCAACATCATCCCCTAACATGAAAGAATTAAGAATAAGAATACCTGAAGAATTAGAATCTGAATTTAAGGCAATACCTAATTTAGATTTATCTATACTTGTGAGCAAAATTTTAGTGAATAAACTTTCAAGACTTATACGATTTAAGCAGATTGTTTCAAAATCACAATTAACAGAAAAACAAGCAGAAGAATTAGCCAATGAAGTTAGCACATCGTTAGCTAAAAGATATGATGAATTGTCTTCTGAGATGTAAACAATGTCTAACAAATTTGTAGTAGATGCAAATGTTGTGATTTCTTCTTTAATATGTGAGGGTGTGGCTTCTTCAGTATTTTCAATAAATTCAATATTAAACAAATTCAAATTCATTGCACCAGAGTTCCTACTTGAAGAAGTCAAAAAACACAAATCAAAAGCACTTAAATTAACTAAATTTTCTGAGCAGGAGTTTAAAGAAGCGTATGAATTTTTAATTAATGAAATAACATTTATTCCTGCTGAACAATTTTCTAACTTCTTACCCAAAGCTAAACAATTAGCTCCGCATGATAAAGATGCTTCATATATCGCATTATCCATAGCTGTTAATTGTCCTATTTTTTCAGGAGATAAAGGTTTATTAAACTCAAAAGCTAATGTAATCTCACCAAGAGAATTATTTGACTCACTATCTTCACCATAACTATTTACTGGAACAGCAATCCCATCATACTTACCTGCACTAACCTCTTTAATTTGATTCTTGCTCCCCATCCGTCATTGAAACCAAAGTATCCTCTGCAACACATAACATAGTAATGTTTGCATCACCAGCTACATTTAATTTATGTTTTTGCACCGCGCGAGCAAAACGAGCGTCCCCCTTCCCCGTTATTCTCCTCTTTATTCCGCGCCGTTTTTCCTTTCCCAGATTCTTCGCCCTTTAAGAAAGGATGATTTATTTTTTAACCCAAGTTTATTTTAATCATCGTCGAAGTCTCAGTCGTCGAAGAATCTCCGGTTGTACTCGATGACGTCCATATCGCCATAGTGTTCACGGTTCCCGAGCCCGAAACGTTCCCCGAACCGACCGTCGTCCCGTTTACTTTAACTTGATATGCGTTTATGTTTCCGACGACGTCGAGTTTGTATGATGGCGCCGTCGTCCCGATACCGACGTTGCCTGAAGTTGTATAAACATCCCCTGTCTCTGCATTAAACCTCAAAAACTCTGTAAGTACATTAGC
>JAHJMH010000001.1 GCA_018821425.1 Nanobdellota archaeon | reverse complement strand
CATAAATATCCTGCCAAATTTATTCCTCAGCTTGTTAGCAAACTTCTCTTAGAATATTCTAAGAAGAATGATACTGTTCTAGATTGCTTTGGTGGCTGTGGGACAACTCTGGTTGAGTCAAAAATAAACGAACGAAATAGTATCGCGTTAGATGTTAATCATGCTGCGTTGCTAATAACTAAAGCAAAAAAACTGCGATTAATCCCAATACACTTCTAAATCAGAACAATCTCTTGATAAATCAATTGAGTAAATTAAAGATTAAAAAAAATCACTATTTGAAAGCCCATCCAAGGCTGAAATATTGGTTTAAAGAAAAACAATACAACGTCCTGATGGAGATGTTTTTGATAGTTAAAAAAGTTAAAGAAAAAAGGCTAAGGATATTTTATGAATGTTGCTTTTCAGATATCCTAAAGAATTGTTCTATTTGGTATTCTAAAAGCATTAAGCCTATGAGAGATATCTCTAAACCAGATTACAACCCTATTGAAATGTTCACCCAGCATTTAAATTTTATGACATCTCAGAATAAAGAGTATTACCGAATTTTAAAAGATAAAAATCTGAAGGGAATAACTAGTTCAATTAGAGAAGGTGATGCAAGAAAAACAGGGTTACATTCAGATTCGATAGACTTGATTATAACTTCCCCTCCTTATGCAATCTCGTATGAATATGCGGATCTTCACCAACTGACACTTTTATGGTTCAAGTTTACGGAGAATATGAATTCAACGAAACAAAAGTTTATTGGAACAGCATCTGGACAAGAACATTTTTCTGAAGAAATAACTTTTCTTGCAAAGAAAATAGTTAGCAAATTGTCTAAGAAAGATAAATCTTTAGCCAAACAGATTAGTAGATATTACTCTGACTTGGGTTTGGTTTACCAAGAAATGCGTAGGATTCTAAAGAAGGGAAAACGAGCTTGCATTATTCTAGGAGATACAGAGTATAAGAAAGTTAAGATAAAAAACACAGAAGTTTCAATAGAACTTCTACGAAATTCTGGTTTCGAAGTAGAGCAAGTGATTAAAAGAAAACTCTCTTCAAAGACTTTCACTCCTTATAGGGATCAAGAAGGAAAGTTTACAAATTCGTCCCATGGTCAGAAGAAGAAAATATATCAGTGGGAATATATTATAATCGCTAAAAAACAATAAAGTTTAAAATAGATTGTCATATCAAATTTTATGGAAGAAAGAGAATTTGATTTCAAAAAAATCTCTAAGTCTCTTGAGGAAGGACAATATGAAAGACACCTTTCCAGTCTTGGAGAAGGTTTCTATCTTGATTCAATCAAAGAATCTGTGGAACAATCCTTGAAGAATATAAGGGCAGGAGTTAACTCTTTCATTATTCATGGAGAACCTCAAAGTGGGAAGACGGAGATGATGATCTCTCTAACAGCTAAACTCCTTGATGAGGGGAATAATACCATAATCATCTTGGTAACAGATCAGGACACACTTCTGAGCCAGAACTTATTAAGATTTAGAAAATCAGGATTGAGCCCCTCACCTCGTAGTTATAAAGAAATAATTGGTAAAAATTTTGAAGTAAAGGGGGAGACATTAATTATTTTATGTAAAAAAAATTCAAGCAACCTAAAAAAATTGATATCAAAGCTAAGGGAGAGAGATTTTAAAATAATCATAGATGATGAGGCAGATTTTGCCACCCCAAACTCTAAAATAAATATAAAAGAAATAAGTAAGATAAATGAGCTAACAAAAAATCTTATTGCAGGCGGAGGTGTTTATATCGGGGTGACTGCAACTCCTGCAAGACTAGATTTAAATAACACTCATAAGACTAAAACAGCTGCGTGGGTGCCTTTCAAACCCCACCCCAAATATACGGGTCAAGATGATTTTTTCCCAGAAGATCTTTCCAAAATCAAATATAAAATAAACTTCTTACCTGAGAATTATGATTCCACATATCTTAAGGATGTCCTATTCACTTTTTTAATTAATGTTGCTTATTTGAATACAACTCTTCCTGAAATGGGATATTCTATGATTGTCCATACAAGTAGAAAAAAGATAGATCATTCAGAAGATCAAAAAGAAATTGCAAAAATTATGCAAAATCTCTCTCAAAACAAAATGGGGGAAGAAAGTGAAAAAATTTGGAAAGAAATCTGGGAAAGGGCTAAAAGCCTTCATGATGGGAAAGAGGATGATATTGCAAATTATATTTTTAACAATATTGAAAGGCATGAGATTAAAGTTTTAAATAGCAATCGTGACAAAACCCTCGATAGTGAAGCAACAAATCCCTTGGACCCTTTCACAATAATCATTGGAGGAGACATAGTCTCTAGGGGAATGACCTTCGACAGACTTCTTTCCATGTTTTTTACTAGGGACGTTAAAACAATATTCAATCAAGATACTTATATACAAAGAGCAAGGATGTTTGGATCTAGAAAAGACTATTTAAAATATTTTGAACTATCAATCCCTAAAGAATTGTTTTCTGATTGGCATACTAGTTTTATGATGCATAGATTATCATTACAATCCATCAGTTTTGGAAATGGTCCTCCTGTCTGGATTGGCAGTGGGAGAATAAGATCTACAGGATCGTCGAGCATAGACAAAGGAACAGTAATGATAAATAAAGGAGAGATAGTTTCTGATTTATTTGAATACAGGAAGGAGATAAAAGATGCTTTGTCAGAAACTGGGAGCAGTCCGTTAGAAAAAATAAAAAGTATACAATCAGTGATTGGTGGGGATGCACTCCCAGATTTTATAATAAAATTTATGGAGGAGAATTGGTTGGGGAATGGAGAAACAATTAGGATAAAGACCTCTGATGCAAATGAATGGGGAGAAGACGTTGATAAAGAACAAATCCTTCGACCAAGGAGGTTCATTAGAGGTGAGGAGGGGGTTCATCAATTCCTGATAGTCTATAATAATAATTCAGGTAAGGCAAGATTATTTTTTAGACCTTCCACAAGTAAGTTACATTTTTTAATAAATTACCCCAGGCAAGTACCCCAAGAGCCACCACCAAAAACCCTCATCCCAAAATCTTTATAAACGAACTTTTTCTCTCTATTTCATCCAGGGAAACAAAATGCTATCCGCTAAAGCAAACATATTGAGAAATGCCGACAAAGAAATCACCAAGGAAAGGAAGCTTGCAGTTCTGGCCGAGAAAACGCGCCAGCAAATTCTTGCCTAGAGTTAACTGGGAAAACATTCACGATTCTTCAAAAGTTCTTAAGGGGTTCATCTGTTACAAGGCGGGTATGGCTTCCGCGTATGTTAAGGACGGCACGGCAGACTCGCTAACGAAAGGGAAGAGGATTCCGATTCCCGTGACAATTCTTGAATGTCCCCCTATGAAAATTTATTCTATAAGATTCTACAAAAACGGAATCGTTGCTAAAGAGATTCTTGTTGAAAATCCTGAGAAGGAGATGAAAAGGAAACTTAAGGTTTCAAAGAAAAAATCATTGAAGATTGACGATATGAAGCTGGAAGAGTTTGATGATGTAAAGGTGATCTGCCATTCCCAAGTCAAAAAAACGGGAATAAAGAAAACTCCCGACTTGAGCGAAATCGGATTATCGGGTAGTATGGAAGAGAAATTGAATTTTGTTAAAGAAAAGGTGGGAAAAGAAATTCCGGTTCTTGATGTCTTTGAGAAAAATAATCTTGTTGACCTTCGGGGTTTGACAAAGGGTCAGGGATTTTCTGGACCTGTTAAAAGATTTGGAGTTACATTAAGAAACCACAAGTCTGAAAAAGGACGAAGGGGACCTGGAAGCATTGGTCCATGGCATCCTCCAAGAGTTACTTTTAGAGTAGCGATGGCAGGTCAGCTTGGAATGTTCACAAGAATTGTTTACAACTCAAATATAGTCGACCTTGGAAAATCAGAGGGAAGGGCAGATCTTAAAGGTTTGAAAAATTTCGGCGACGTTAAAACAGATTATGTTCTCGTTTATGGTTCGGTTCAGGGTCCGGTGAAAAGACAGCTTGTCATGACGGCTCCGTTCAGAGAGACGAAAAAACAACTAAAGAAAAATTACGAATTTATTGAATTAAGATAAAATGACAGAAAAATTTGAACAAATATTCACCGAGAATCTTTTAGAAATGATGGGGGCTGACATTGAAGAAGTAGAAAAGGGTCGAGTAAATGTTAGAATCGGGAATCAAATTTATGAGGGGGTCCTATGTGAGAGAGGATTCCTAGTTAAAGAAGCATATAGGGCGGAGCCGGTGGAGGAATATGACGAATAAAATGGCAGAAAAAATACAAGTTTTTGATATTGAAGGGAAGAAGGCGAGAGAAATTGAAATGCCTGAATTTTTTTCTGCAAAAATAAGAGAAGATATCGTCGCTAAAACTCTTGAAGCAAAGAAAAGTATGCAACCTTATTCGCCTTCGCCCGTTGCAGGTAAACAGCATTCTGCTTCAGGAAAACTTGTTCGAAGAAGACACGTTTGGAAAAGCGGATATGGGAAGGGAATGTCTCGTGTACCTAGAAAAGCACATTCGAGAAAAGGAAGTCAATTCAATTGGACTGCGGCAGAAGTCTCGTCGGTGAGGGGCGGAAGAAGAGCGCATCCTCCGAAAGTAATTTCAATGATAAATGTAAAAAGAATCAACAAAAAAGAATTGAAAATAGCAATGATCTCTGCACTCAGCGCAACAGCAAACAAAAAGGAAATTATGGGAAGATATGAAAGCATTACAGACAAGGACATTACGAGAGTTCCTTTCATTGTGGAATCCAAACTTGTCTCACTGAAGACAAAAGATTTGATTTCGAGTCTTAAAAAAATTCTGGGCGAAGGTCTTTTCGAGAAAATTGAAAAGAAGAGGAGTGTTAGAGCGGGGAAGGGAAAGATGAGGGGAAGAAAGTACAAAACAAACGCGGGATTGCTTTTGGTCACTGGAGAAAAAGAAGAAGTGAAAACAAGCTTAGTTGAATCGAAGAAAGCAAAGAATCTTGGAGTTGTGGACCTTGCACGTGGCGGATTGGGAAGAGTCACAGTTTATACTGAAAATGCTGTTAAAGAACTTCAGAAAAATCTTGGAGGAAAAAATGATTAACATTCAATTGAAACCTATTGTTACAGAGAAGGCTGTCATGATGATTGAAAGTGGGAATGTTCTTACATTCAAAACAGAAAAAGAAGCAATGAAGACGCAGATTAAAAAGGAAGTCGAGAGTCTTTTCAATGTGAAGGTTGAGAAAATAAGAACGTTAGTAAAAGATAACAAGAAATATGCTTATGTTCAATTAAAGAAAGAATTTGCTGCGATTGACGTCGCGACGAAGCTGGGGATAATGTAATGGGAAAAAGAATAATAACACAGGCACGAGGAAAGGGAAGCGGAACTTACAGAGTTAGAAGAAAGGCATTCAAATTCAGATTGAAATATCCGCCCAACATGGAAGGAGAAGGAACCGTAATTAGATTATTGAACTCGCCTGCGCACTCCGCGCCATTGGCAAAAATCAGTTGTGGAAAAGAAACATTTTATATTCCTGCTTTCAAGGGAATGATTGAAGGACAAAAGATTGTTATCTCAAATACGGCGAAAGAGAAAAAAGAAGGAAGTATATTGAGACTTGGAAATATTCCGATAAAAACATCAGTGTATAATATTGAATCTCGACCTGGCGACGGAGGAGTCTTCATAAAGAGCGCTGGAAGTTCAGGGGTTGTGAATAAAGTCGTCGGAGGAGAAGTTTATGTTTTAATGCCTTCAAAGAAAGTGAAGAAATTCCACAAAAATTGCAGAGCTATCCTTGGTGTTGTGGCAGGTTCGGGAAGATTGGACAAGCCAGTTGTAAAAGCGGGGAAGAAATTTCACATCAAAAGGTCGAGAGGAAAGCTATGGCCAAGAACTTCGGCGGTTAAGATGAACGTCGTGGACCACCCATTCGGTTCTGGTCGTGGAAAGGTTCCAAAGAGTAAAGTCGCGAAGAGAAATGCACCTCCTGGAAAAAGAGTTGGGCACTTACGACCGAAAAGGACGGGGAAGAAAAAATAAAATGGAGATTAAAAAATAAAATGGTAGAAGAAGTAGAAATAAAGAAAAAAGATTTCAAATATCGTGGAATTGAACTTGAGGATTTGAAAAAGCTCGATGTTAGGGAAGTGGCTAAGTACCTCAAGTCGGGGAAGAGAAGAATTGTCCTTCGGCAATTCCAGAAAATTGAAGATTTCATGAACAGGGCAAAAGAAAAGGTAGAAAAGAACAAGCCGATAAAAACGCATTTGAGAGATATAGTTATCGTTCCTGGTATGATTGGATTGAGGATTCATGTTCACAACGGAAAGGGCTTTACTGCTGTGAATATTGAAGAAGATATGATCGGTCACAGCCTCGGAGAATTCGCGCTTACAAGAGCAAGAATAAAGCACAGCAAGGCTGGAGTCGGGGCAACTAAAGGAAGTATGCACAAGTCGAAAAAATAAAATGACAGACGAAAAAATAAACAAGATTGATCAGAAGAAAAATGAAGTCGTAGAGGAAACTAAGAAAAAAATCGAAGAAGTAGTCAAAGAAGTAACTAAAGTGCCTGAAAAATCCGAAAAACCAAAAGAAGAAAAAATCAAAGAAAAGAAAACAGAAGAGAAGCCAAAGAAGACGGGGGCAAGTGTCAGCGTGAGAAATATTCCGATGTCGACGAAGCACTCTATAGCATTGTGTGATTTTGTTAGAAAGAAAAAAATCGTGGACGCAATTAAAGATATTGAAATGGTTCTCGCCATGAAGAAAGCCGTGCCGATGAAAGGTGAAATTCCCCATCGAAAAGGGAAGGGTATGATGTCGGGTCGGTTCCCACAAAATGCGTCGGAAAACTTCGTAAAAATACTTAAGAGTCTTGCTGCGAACGCAATGCATAATGGACTTGAAGAACCTATAATCGTCGAGGCTGTTTCAAACATTGGAGAGCGGCCTTATGGAAAATTCGGGCGAGTCCGAAAAAGTAGAACTCATGTTTTAATTAAAGCGAAGGAGGAGAAAAGATAAAATGGAAGAAAGAGATGTTGTAAAATTCAAGAAAGAAGAGTTCACTCTGCGGGAGTATGTGATAAAATCTATTGGGAAGGGTAAGGTAAGTAAGGTTAAGATAGAGTATGCTCCCGTCGGAGAGAAGATAGTTATTTCAACAAACAAGCCAGGATTGATAATCGGGCGAGGGGGAGAAAAAATTGACGAGCTTACACAGACTTTGAAAAAAAGATTCAAACTTGAAAATCCACACATCGAGATAGATGAGATAATAAATCCGGAATTTGACGCTCAGATAATGGCGGACGAAATCGCTTTGAGTTTAGAAAGGTTCGGACCTTTAAGATTTAAAGTTATATCTTATAGGACTCTTCAAAAGATAATGAAGGCTGGCGCTCTTGGTGCTGAAATCAGGTTAAGTGGAAAGCTTCCTGGTTCGAGAGCAAAGCTGTGGAAATTCGCTCAAGGTTATCTTAAGAAAACGGGAGATAGTGCAAAAGTGGTTGACAGAGCACAGGCTACTGCACAAACAAAGCCCGGAACGGTTGGAGTAAAAGTTAGCGTCCTCGCTCCAGGTTCAAAGATTTTTGGAGATATAAAAATTAATGATGAAATGTTGAACAGCCTTAGGGAAAATGTTGAATTGAGTAAAAAGGAACTAGAGATAAAACCGAAAACTAAGAAAGGGAGTAAAAAATGAAACGTCAAATGAAAGAATTTAAAGCCATGGGTAATGACGAAAGAAAGAAGAAAATCGAAGAACTTAAATTTGAACTCATAAAGTCTAAAGCTGGTGCAGCAAAGACGGGTGGCTCGAAGATTAAAGAGATAAAAAAAGCAATCGCAAGAATATACACTTTGGATAAAGAAATGGTAAAAGAATCCGAAGACAGCAAACTTTTGAAAAGAAAAATTTCAAAAGTAAAATCATAATGGAGATATGTCCAAAGTGCGGATTGCCCAATGAGGCATGTGTGTGTGAACAGATTGTAAAAAGTTCGCAAAAGATAAGAGTGACGATGGATAAGAAGCGGTACGGAAAGGTCGTCACGATTGTCACAGGGTTCGAGAGTGGAATCGATATAAAGCAAATCGCGAAAGACTTAAAGAACGCGCTCGCTTGCGGCGGGACTTTCAGAGAAGATGCGATCGAACTCCAAGGAGACCACAAGAAGAAGATAAAGGAAGCGTTGGTCAAGATGGGATTCGAAGAAGATTCCATAGAGGACTAAACACAAAAAGCACAAACAAGAAAATGACAAAAGAAAAAACAGAAACAAAGATGAAAAAGAAAGCAGTAGTCGGAACTTCCGCGAATTGTGAAGATGAAACATGTCACATTCATGGAAACCTTAGAGTAAGAGGAAGGACATTCAAGGGTGCTGTGACGAAGAAATTCCCAAAGAGAATTGTAATCGAGTTTGAGAGAATGATTTATGTAAGAAAATATGAAAGGTACGCGAGAAGCAGAACAAAAATTCACGCGCGTGTTCCAAAATGCATGGAAGACCAAATAAAAGTTGGAGACACTGTGAGTGTTCAAGAATGCCGACCTCTTAGCAAGATAATCTACTTCGCAGTCATCAGGAAAATTAAAGGTTTGGAGGGAGAAAAATGAAAACTGAATTGAAGAGGGAAGAGATACTTAATGAAGAAATGGTAAGATACTTGGAAGAGATTTTCTCTGGAAGGGGATTGATTAGCAATGGAATGAGACTGGATATTCCAGTAATTGGAGAAGTTACTGCGACTTCAATGGCTAATCGCCATCATTTACATGGGGGTAAGGAAATCCCTTATTTTAACTGGAGAGTTGGAAAAACTATGAAGGGAGAATTTTTGAGAGAAGATGGGAGATATTTCATGGAAAGTAAATTAGAATGGGGGCAAGAAGAATGAAAGCAGTATCAGCAAGAGTAACTGGAGGATTGAATCTGGGGGCGACACTTGTAGTTGCAGATAACAGTGGAGGAAAAATAGCACGACTTGTTTCAGTCAAAAGAGGAAAGGGAAGAAAGGGAAAACAAGGTGTAGCGAAGATGGCAGACATGGTAAAAGTAAGCATAAGAAAAGGAACTCCAGAAATGAAAGGAAATGTGTTTGATGGAATAATAGTAAGACAAAGAAAACCTTACAGAAGAATGGACGGGGAACGAGTTGTTTTTGAAGACAACGCCGTCGCTATTCTGAAAGATGAAAAAGGAAATCCAAAAGGAACTCAGATAAAAGGTCCTGTCGCAAGGGAGGTAATGGAGCGATGGTCTTCAGTAGCAAGAATCGCCCAGACAGTTTATTAAAATGAAGAAAAAATTTTCAACATCGTGGGTTGCGAGCAAGCAACCAAGGAAGCAAAGAAAATACTTAGTGAATGCACCGTTGCATTTGAAAAAGAAAATGATTAGTGCGAATCTTTCAAAAGCATTGAGGGAAAAGTTCGGAAAAAGATCTGCACCGTTGCGAAAGAATGACGAAGTAAAAATAATGCACGGAAAGTTTAAGGGAAAACGAGGGAAAGTATTAAGAGTCATGCTCAAGATGCAAATGATAGAAGTAGAAGGCGTTCAAGCCAAAAAACTGGATGGCTCGAAGGTAAATTTAAAATTGAACCCTTCAAATGTACAACTTGTGGAAATGAATCTTGAGGACAAAAAGAGAAGCAAAAACATGAAAAAAGAAACTGAAAACAAGCCCAAGGAAAAAGAAGAAAATAATAAAACGACGACGGAGGATAAGAAATAATGCACCTGAAGAGACAAGAAATTCCAAACAATTGGCCGGTATACCGAAAAGGTACCAAGTTTATAGTTAGGCCCTCCTCAGATATCCTTAGAGGAATTCCTCTTTTGGTCTTGATGAGAGATATGATGGAAATCGCTCAAAACAGAAAAGAAGTGAAAAGGGCTATCCATATGAAAAACGTTTTGATTAATAGCAAACCCGTCGTAGATGATAAGAGCAGTGCCATGTTGTTTGATGTAATCACGATTGTGCCGGAAAAGAAAAGTTATCGAATAACATTAACAAAAAGCGGGAAGATTGACTTTCAGGAAATTAAAGACAGTGAAGCTGGAATGAAAATTTCAAAAATCAGAGATAAGAAGATTTTGAAAGGAAAGAAAATACAATTGAATCTCGAAGATGGGAATAATTTCCTATCGGACATAAAATGCAATACAAATGACTCTGTAATTGTAAATCTCAAGGACAGAAAAGTAGAGAAGTGCATTCCTCTTGCGGAAAAAGCTAATGCTTTGGTCTTTGCAGGTAAGCACTCTGGAAAATTGGGAGTTATAAAAAAGATTGACAAGAAAAATGGAGTTGTTGAAATGGACTTCCAATCAGGGAAAGAGGCAATCAGTGTTTTAATTAAACAAATGATAATTACTGAATAAAATGGCAAAAGAAAAAATAAAGAAAGTTGAAGAAAGGGTAAACACTATTGTGAAGCCAGCGACGGAAAATCCTATGAGAGAGATAAAGATAGATAAAGTTGTCCTGAGCGTTGGAGGAGTTGCTGAAGAACTTGAAAAAGGAATTAAGCTTTTGGAAATTCTTACGGCAAAAAAGCCAGCTAAGGTTATGTCAAGAAAGAGAATTCCTGCACTTGGAGTTCGACCTGGACTTCATGTCGGAGCACTTGTTACAATACGAAAAAAGCCGGAAGAAACCTTGAAAAGAATGTTAACTCCAAAAGAGAATACACTTAAAAAAAGTCAAATCAGCGAGAATAATTTTTCATTTGGAATCGCAGAGTACATTGAAATTCCTGGAGTAGAATATCACAGAGACATAGGTATAAAGGGTCTTGATGTAACAGTTGTCATGAAAAGAACTGGGAGAAGAGTAAGATTAAAGAAGATAAAGCGAGGAAAGATTCCGAAAAGACAGGCGATAAGCAGAGAAGAGATAATCAAATTCATGGAGGAAAATTTCAAAACGAAATTCATTTAAAATGACTGCAAGCGATTGGAGAAAAATATTGAAACAGTTGAGGAATAAGCCAGAAAAGAGAGACAAGTTCCTAAAGCATAACAAGCCGCAAGAAAGGACAACTGGAATAGCACGAAAGAAATGCGAGCGCTGCGGTCGTTTCGGAGCACACATAAAATCATACGGACTAAACTTTTGCCGACACTGCTTCAGGGAAATTGCAGTAGAAATCGGCTTCAAAAAATATTCATAAAATGGCACAAGATACAGTTGCAGACGCAATGAACATGATGAGAAACGCTAAGAAAGCGCGAAAAGAAATCGTGAAAATCAAACTGGTTTCAAATTTACTAGTTGAAATCCTAAAGATAATGAAACGAGAGAACGCGATAAAGAAATACAAGATTGACGCGCGTGACAGATCGATGGAAGTTACTCTCGGAGATTTCCTCGAATGTAAAGTCATCAAGCCGAGATTCATGGTTAAGAAAGACGAGATTGAAAGATACAAAAGAAGATACTTGCCGGCGAGAAACATGGGAACAGTCCTCGTTTCAACAAGCAAGGGACTTATGACTCACGAAGAAGCTGCGGAAGCTGGCTTGGGGGGGAGCTTGATTGCTTTCTTTTATTAAAATGTTCAAAAGAAAACCGATGAAACTTGGAGAACCAGAGGGAGGAACTATGAGGACTTTTGTAAACAATTATGGTGGAGAGACCTTTGATGCGATTTATACCGGAAGGAATAAGATTAAAGAATATGGGTTCACCCGTGTCGAGGAAAAATCTCCGCACTTAGCTACAGATTTTTCTTTGGGGAATTTAGATATTGAAGGAACTGATGGAGAAGGAAAAATACATATTGATTTGAGATCTGTAGATGTAAATCTGCACGCCCGTACATATGTTCCGGCGGGGAGATGGAGATATGAATTAAAGAGGCGATTGGGATTGGGAGGGCAATTAAAATGAAAAAAGAAATTTACCAAGAAATAGAAATTCCCGAGGGAGTGGGAGTGGAAGTAACTGAAGGTCTCGTGAAAGTTAAAGGACCTAAGGGAGAATCAGAGAGAAAATTTAATGCAGTAGGTCTTGAGTTCAAAAAAGAAGGAAACAAAATTATTATCGGAAATAAGAAGGCGACAAAGAATTATAAAAAAATCATAAACACTTTTGCATCGCATGTTAAGAATATGATTACTGGTGTAACTGAAAAATTTGAATACAAGCTCAAGGTTTGCTCCAGTCACTTCCCAATAACGGTTGAAGTTAAAGATGGTGAAGTGTTGATTAAAAATTTCCTCGGAGAAAAAACTCCCCGAAAGGGAAAAATTCCAAATAATGTTGAAGTGGACATTCAAGGAGAATTAATAACAGTAAAATCAGTAAGCAAAGAACTAGCAGGTCAAGTGGCTGCAACTCTTGAAGCAATCACAAAAATCAGGAACAGAGACCGGAGAGTTTTCCAAGACGGAATTTTCATGACCTCTAAATCCGGGAGGGAGATATAATGGTTTCATTTGTAAGACGAACTTGGCATAAATATTCGAAGCTCGGTAGAGGCAGAAAAAAGAAACAGGTTTGGAGAAAACCGACGGGAAGACACAACAAAATGAGAGAAGAGAGAAATGGAGTTCCCGCAATTGTCAAAATTGGATATGGTGAAAAAGCCGCCGATAGAGAAACAATTAGAGTCATAAGAAATTTGAGAGATATTGAAAAAATCGTGAAGAACGAAGTAATTGTTCTTGGAAAAGTCGGAAAAAGAAAAAAGATAGAATTAGCTGAGGAACTCAAGAGAAGAAAGATTCAAGTTCAAAATATAAATGTGGTCAAGTTCCTGAAATCTGAAAAAGTTATGGCAGGAAAAAGAGCAGGTCAGAAAACGGAAACAAAGCCGAGCAAAGAAGATGGAAAAAAGAACGTTCAAATTAAACCGGAGAAAGATAAAAAATGAATTTAAGTAAGAAGAAGGCACTTGCAAAAAGAACTTTTGAAGTTGGAGAAGAAAGAATTGTCTTCATAGGATCAAGGCTCGAAGATATAAAAGATGCAATCACCAAGCAAGATATGAGGGACCTTCGGGCAGATGGCGCGATAATTATTAAGGAAGTGAAAGGAAGGAAGAAGGTTGTTCGAAAAAGAAAAAGAAGTCAGGGCAATGTTAAGATAAGAGTAAATAAAAGAAAAAGAAATTATATCATACTCACAAGAAAATTCAGGAAGCACGTCGCTGGAAAAGTGACGAACGGCTTGTTGTCAAAGGATGAGGCGAAAGATTTGCGAAAAAAAATAAGAAATAAGGCATTTAGAAGTCTTGTGCATCTTAAAGAACATTTAGGAGATAAAAAATGAGAAAAACATTAAAGAAAAGAAGAAATAAATGTCAAACAGACTATTCAAAGAGAATAAAGCTCCTTAAGGGCGGAATTCCGAGAGTCGTTTTCAGAAGAACAAATAGGTACATCATAGCGCAGTACGTAACTAGTAAGGAGGCTCTTGATAGTGTTATAGTTGGAATCAGTTCTAAAGCGCTTTTGAATTATGGGTGGCCGAAGGAAAAAGAAGGCAGTTTGAAATCCTCGCCAGCGTCGTATTTAACAGGATTCCTACTCGGGAAAAAGATAAAGGAAAGTAAATTAGAAACCCCAATCTGTGATTCTGGAGGAATAAGAAACATTAGAAAAAATAGATTCTTCGCTTTCCTCAATGGTCTTCAGGATTCTGGAGTTGGAATTAAATGTGACAAAGAATTTTTCCCCGACGAAGATAGAGTAATGGGGAAGCATCTTAAAGAAGACTTTTCAAAAACATTTGAATCAATTAAATCGAAAATGGAAAAGGGATAAAATGATAGAAGAGAAAAAATCAGTGGCGAGAAAGGAAGAACGTGAAATTATGAAAAAGACAGCTGAAGCTCACGGGACACTCTCTGAAGAAACGGCTGAAAAGAAATCCAAAGATTCAAAGAAAGTTTCTGAAGAACTCCTCGAGAAAGAAGTAAAGAAGGAAAAAGAAAAGGAAGTAAAGAAAGTTGAGAAAAGAATAGAACTTTTTGAGAAGACTGAACATGAGAAAAGGGGGATGAATCAAAGAGAACTTGCGATTCAGGGTGAAAGAGAAAGTTCATTGTTGTCGTGGGAACCGAAAACAAAACTTGGAATAGAAGTTATGAATCGGTCAGTTAAGAGTTTTGATGAGATTTTGGATTCAAACAGGAAAATCCTCGAAGAACAAATTGTAGATTATCTTCTTAAACTAGATTCTGATTTGATTTCAATTGGACAGTCGAAAGGAAAGTTCGGCGGTGGGAAGAGAAGAGCATGGAGACAAACTCAAAGAAAGACAAAGCAGGGTAGCGTTCCCACTTTTTCAACTATGGCAGTTGTCGGAGATAAAGCAGGACATATTGGGCTTGGCGTCGGAAAATCTAAGGAAACTTTGCCCGCAAGAGACAAGGCAGCAAGGCAAGCAAGGTTGAACATCATAAGAATTAAAAGAGGATGTGGTAGTTTTGATTGTGCATGTAATGAACCTCACAGCGTTCCATTCAAAGTCATTGGGAAAGGGGGGAGTTGTGTAGTTACACTTATACCGGCTCCACAAGGAACGGGACTCGTTGCAGCAGGAGAAATAAAAAAAATCCTAAACCTTGCAGGAATCCATGACGTTTACACAAAAACATTCGGGAAGCAAAGAACGACATTCAATCTTGCCAAAGCGTGCATGGAAGCGTTAAAGAGAACAAACCCAAAAGTGGAGGAAACAAATGACAGAAAATAAAATGATTTGCGCCATCAGGATTAGGGGGCAAGTAGGTATCGATAGGGGAATGAAAGAAACACTTGACCGACTAGGACTTATGAGAAAGTATTCATGCATAGTCTTGAATCCTGCAGATGCTAAAAAGAAAGCAGGCATGATAAAAAAGATTTTGAATTTCATCGCGTTCGGAGAACTGGATAAAAAGGCTTTTGAAGAACTCATAGAAAGGCGAGGGCAACCGATTGACAAGAGCAAAAAAGTTGATGCTAAAAAAGTCGCGGAAGAAATTGAGAAAGGGAAAAAATATGAGGACCTTAATTTGAAGCCGTTCTTCAGACTTCACCCTCCAAGAAAAGGAATTGACAGTAAATTCCATTTTGGAAAAGGAAAAGGAGTTTTGGGAGACAACAAGGATAAAATAAATGATTTATTAAAGAGGATGTTATAAAATGCCACTTACAAAAACAAAGAAGAAAAAGAAATCTGTGAATATGCGAGGAAAGGGAATGGGCGGTCAAGGCTGGGGCGCTAGAAAGAAACACAAAAAGTCGGGACATCGTGGAGGATCTGGGATGGCAGGAACTGGAAAAAGAGCAGACCAAAAGAAGACTCTTATCACGAAACTTTATGGACATGGTTATTTTGGAAAACAGGGAATAACAAGCAAGAAAGTTGAGAAGGATAAGGGAAAAAGAATAAACTTAAGTGAGATTGAAACAAATATCGAAAAATACGGAAAGAAAGTAGGAGAGAAGTGGAATGTTGGACTTAAGTCGTACAAAATTCTTGCTGGTGAAGTAGGGTTAAAAGATTACAAAGTTAAGAACAAACTTGTTATAACAGCCATGGCTGCATCAAAATCTGCAATTGAAAAAGTGAAAAAAGCGGGCGGAGAAATTATTGTGATGCGGAATGCTGGTAACGGAAAGAGTATTAAGGAGAAATCCTAAAAAGAGTGGTATAAAGAATGGCGGGAATAAAAGATATATTTAATTATATTCCGGAGATAAGAAAGCCGGAAGAAAAAAAGCTTGGCTTTAATGTCAAGGCAAAGTGGACGCTCATAGTTCTGTTTGCATTTTTCGTTCTTTCAAACATACCGCTTTTTGGAATAAGTGAAAACGTTCTTGCGCAGTTCGAATTTCTTTCAGTCATTCTTGCTGCCGATTTTGGAAGCATCATATCTCTTGGTATCGGACCGATTGTTATGGCATCCATTATTCTTCAGCTTCTTACAGGTTCGGGAATAATCAATATCGATACAAATACTGAAGAAGGAAAAAGATTCTTTCAAGGCGTGCAGAAAATTCTCGTCTTCTTTTTCATAGTATTTGAGTCTCTTGTTTATGTGCTCATGGGCGGTTTGCAGGCAACTCCGGGTTTCACATGGCTTCTTATATTCCAGTTGATGATAGGGGGTCTGATTATTTTCTATATGGATGAGCTCACAACAAAGTGGGGTTTCGGTTCTGGAGTGAGTATGTTCATCGCCGCAGGAGTTTCCAGACAGATTATAACAGCAGCGTTCCAGTTTATTGATCAACAAGGAAGAAACTGCCTCGTGGACTTCAAGGGAATTCCTTGTGCGGGAAAAGTTCTTTCTCTTATTCAGTCTTTGATAAATCAATATCCTGTTGAATTGCTTTCTGCCGCTGCCGCAATAGTTTCGACATTTGTTATATTCATGGCGGTTGTTTGGACGCAATCACTTAAGGTTGAAATTCCATTGTCGTTCGGAAGAATAAGAGGTTACGGAGTTAAGTGGCCATTGTCATTCTTTTACGCCTCGGTTATTCCAGTTATTCTTGTAGCCGCAATAGTTGCGAACATTCAGCTTTTCGGAGGGATTATTGACAATGCCGCCGCTCCTTGTGTTCAAGGTCTTGCAGATCAGTGTGTCGGTAAAGCGGCGCTTGCTTCGCACTTCACATTCCTTGGAAGTTTCGTGAACGGGCAACCTGTTGGAGGATTAGCATTTTGGATTGGGTCTACAAATCTTGTTGAACTTTTCATAAGGGGAGGATTCCTTCCAGTGTTCTTACTTCAAGGATTCATTCACGCCATATTCTTCATGGTGTTCTCGGCGCTGTTCGCTTTCTTTTGGGTAAAAACTTCTGGAATGGATTCAAAGAGTCAGGCGAAAAAGATAATGGCTTCGGGACTTCAAATCTCTGGTTTCAGGCAAGATGAAAGAATTCTTGAAAGCGTTCTTGACAGATACATAATGCCTTTAACAGTGATGGGCGGTTTGGCAATAGGACTTCTTGCAGCGTTAACAAACTTGATGGGGGCACTTGTTTCCGGAACGGCGATGCTTCTTGTGATTATGATAATGTTCCAGTTCTACCAGAATATTGCGCAACAACACGCGATGGATATGCATCCCGCGATGAGAAAATTTGTTAAGACTTAGTTAGAATTTCGTGTTTTTTCAACTCACCAGCCAGCAGAACTTATTCACTTTTCTTAGTTGCTCTTACCCCGAGATACGAGTTCCTGCCCGACGGATCCCCGACGCAGCCGAAGATAGACCAGCCGGAATACGCATCGGACCTCGCGACGGCACCATCTGTTGGACTCCAATAATATGATCTCATTTAGAAACATCCATGGCAGAATTTATAAATAATGGTAAATT
>JAHJMH010000030.1 GCA_018821425.1 Nanobdellota archaeon | reverse complement strand
GCAATTCTATTCACGATTCGCTCGTAATTCCCAACCATGCTTGAAGAAAAAATGCATTGTTTTTAAGTATTGTTGTGGGGAATAGAAAATCTCCAAACATATATCCAAAAGAATGGAAAACAATAAAAAGGGTTTTTTAATCTAAGACTTATGGTCAGAGGAGACAATCGCGGAGGAAGAAGCAGTGGGTCTGCAAACGTCGAACTCCTAAGACAGGACAGGGAAAAGTTAGAGAGAAGAAATGGCGGCTCCGCAGCAACCAAATATAACGGACATGAAAGCATCTTCACCTGGAACGGGTTCGTCGGAAAAAGAGTGCAGGATGCAAAAAGAAAAGAAGTTGAAAAAATAATAGGAATCTTAGAATCATACATATACCGGCAAGGGGGAGCAGAATACGAATCAGAATCCAATTCATACAGAAGAGCGGCAGACTAATAAAAAATAAAAGAAAATATTATAAACCCTCATCTCAACCTTTTATCCATGGTAGCTGGAGGATTGGAGATTTTTGTCGCACGCTGGAGGTTTTTACTATGGGAATAATGGCTGTAAAAATTAAGATAATGCCTTCATCACCAGACGAAGACCTCGAAGTTCTTAAGGAAAAATTGACGAATGCGCTGGAAGTCGATGAAGGAAAGAATCCAAGTTTTGAAACTGAAGACATCGCGTTTGGTTTGAAAGCGCTGATAGTTACATTCGGTTGGCCAGAGGACAAAGAGTTTGAAGAATTCGAAAACAAACTGAAAACGATAGAAGGCGTCGGCTCCTCAGAAACCATGGACATGAGAAGAGTTTTCGGATAGAACAATACTTTTATTAATTAAATGTCTTATTGATTTCTATGTTAACAATTGAACAGGCAGAAGAAATAAAAAAGCAGTTAATGGAAAACATTGAGAAGAATTTTCCTGAAGACAAAAGGCAATTCGCAGTAAGTCAAATAGAATCTATGAATTCCGAAGGTCTTGAAGAATTTCTAAATAAAAATAATCTTAACGTCCCTGACGGCAATGAAAGTCAATGCATATTCTGCTCAATCATTTCTGGAAAAATAAGTTCTTACAAAATCGGGGAAATTCCAGAAGCGTTGGCCGTTCTTGAAATAAATCCCGTTTCGAAAGGTCATGTAATCATAATCCCAAAAGAACACTCGCTCGATTACGGAAAAGAATCCGACGGCAAAATAAAGGAATTCATAAAAACCGTATCTGAAAAAATGGTCAAGGCACTTCAATCAAAAGGCATCACAATAGAAAACAGTAGCCTCTTTGGACATCAGGTAATAAACTTAATCCCAAATTACGACGAGGATTCTGTCTCTCTTAAATCAGAAAGACAATCTGCAAAACCAGAAGAACTCGCCGAACTTCAAAAACTTTTAATTGCCGAATCAGAAAGCGGCACGACTCCAACGGGCGGGTCGGGCGAGGCACTACGAAAAGCATCCGAAGAAGAGACTTCTAAACCAAAAAAACAAAGAATAAAAAAACTCACCGATAAAAACACTTGGCTTCCAAAAAGAATTCCCTAACTTCTATCAGAAAGGGTCGGGTGGGCGGGGAGCTTTTCCTTAAATTCCAAACAAACCCAACAAGCTTCCAATTCGTCCGCTCCACCACAAATAACCTAATATTAAAAAACTAATCAAGAAAACTGGCGTGAACTGGATTCCTTGCCTTATCTCAACTTCCTTATGATTCTTTCTTAGTTGACTTATTTCCTCGCGGGTCAAACCGTCCCAACTCGCCAGAACTTTTTTGTTCCCAACTTTAACAGATTTATACAACCAATCACCTTCAGTAAGTTTCAAAACATTAATTTTTCTAACCATGCAAGATTCATCAACCGCTTTAGTGTAGAAATAAACATAAGTCAGGATGAAAATCAAAGCTCCTAAGAAAAACAAAATACCTGAAACAAAACCGAGAATCATGAAAAAAATTCCCACTAAAAGAGCAGAGTAAACTATTTTTTTCCGCTTCATGATTTGGCGTCTGAATTCTTTCTTAAAAGCATTAAAGTTCATTATGCTTAAAGTCGCGCTCGCAATAATTATGTAAATTGCTCCAATCAAGAAAAAGATTAAGAAAAACGCTACAAAAATTTTCCAATTAATTGAGAAATTGTCGGTAAATGGTAAAATCGCGCCGAGGGCAATCATAAGCTTCGCGTCGCCGCCCGCAAAAAAATGAGCGTAATACATTAAATGACCAAGAGCAAAAAATATTCCAAGTCCGATTAAACCTTGATAAAAAAATCCAAATCCGCCATCAGAAAAAAGAGAATAAAAAAATCTAAAACCGAGGGCAAAGAGAACAAGTGAAAAATTCAACCAGTTCGCAATCTCCCGAGTTCTCAAATCTTGCGCAACAGCAAAGATAATCCAAATCAAAGCGAGAACAAACAAGAAAATTATTTCGAACATAATAATAACAGAAGAAATCAATTTATAAAATATTTGAAATTATTCCTTCTTCTTAAAAACCCGCAACCGATTTTTCCCGCCTTTCTTGTAAGGATGTTTCTTCTTTTCTTTCTTCTTATTCTTTCCTTTATTCCTTTTCTCTGAAAAACCATATTCACCAGACATGATAAAATGAAGAATTCACAATTTAAATAAATTTTGAAAAAGAAAAACTAAGAGCTAGGAGTAGGGGCACACTTACTACTCAAAGTAGGACAAGCAGCAACTCCATAATTTCTCGCAGTATAAGTAGCATCTGAAGAAAGTTGATTACAATTAGCATCAAATTTATCATTCACTCCATCATTAACAGACCTTATAGTTGAACACCAATCAAACTGTGCTCCCGTCGTGCAAGCAGTCTCACAAGAAGTAACTATGTTCTGAACGTTATTTGTCTGAACAAAAGGAATAAGTTTCGCCCATCCAATCGTGAATCCCAATATCAAAACAACCAAAACTACTACTCCAAGAATTATTAAAATAATTGCATTCGTGCTCAGACCTTGACCTTTTTTACCTCTCAAAAGAAAATCACCTTCTTTCTTATTCATATTAAATCAAAGATTATTTTCTTTAAAAATGTTTTTATCTAACGAAGAAAGTGATTCACGGAGATTCCTCCTCGTACAAAACTAATATATCGCCGTTTACCATCGGCTTCAGGTTTAATATCAAAAATACTTTCAATCTCAGTCTCGCTAAAACCAAGTTCCGAATACAAAGAAATTTTTTGCATTTCAATGACCGCCCGATTAACAATGCCGACGGAATCAAAACCGGATTTTACTTTCGAACTCGAAGTGTAAAAACTAAAAATCGTGAGGGTGCAAATCGCGAGAATGCCAATTACAAGAATCGTTATCGGAATGTCGCCGCGCTTATTTTTTATTTTCATTTTATGTTTTGGGCACCAAAGCCATTTCAATTACTTTTTCTTCTCCAAGATCAACATCTTCGATTACATTTTTGATATGTCTCTTTGTGATGTCGCCCCCTCGTATTTCAGTGGGAATATTTCCAAAATAATTATTGTTCCGAATCAACAAACTCGGACCTTTTGAATTAATGCCAAGCCAGACATAAATATAATCCTTTTCGTAGAACCTCTTGAAAATATCAATCGAGAGGTTTCCATTGTAACCATTAAAGTCTCCTTCGGATTTAATCTGTTCATAAATCATTTTTCCAGAACTGTCTTTAGTCAGCAACCACGAATTAAAAGAAGATGCGGCTAAATAATCCCCCGAAGTCAAAGGCGAAGCCTTCTTGTTTTCATTAAAATAAGTTGAAGAAACAAAAACCGAAATAACAAGGATAATAACTATCGCCACCGTCGCAACTGCCCAAGTAACCGTCTCGCCAACTTCTGCCCTCTTCGCCATTCGCGACAGCACAAATTTACTTTTTCTTTTACAGTGTAGCTCTTTGGAGTTTTCTACCATCGTAGTTTCTTTTACAAAAGAAACCCGTTTGTAAAAAGAAAAACCCATCTTATTGAACATTTTTCTCCGTTTTCCTCACAACAGAAATCACATTTATTTTGTATTGATTATTATCTTTATCAATGACATAAAAATCTCTATCAACGCAAACAGGAAGATTTTTTCCTTTTTGTCCGCAATCAGATTTCAATCCAGAATTTCCTTCAGAAATTTCTCCGATTGACGTACCAGAATCAAAATTGAAAAAATTAACTTCTAAATAAAATTGTCCGCTATCTTGCCAACCATAAGCATCTTCAACATCGAAGTTCAAATTGCAATTGCTCAAAAAATTTCCCTTAAAATCTTCGTTCAAAACCCCTTCCAACAAAATACCGTCGGTAACATAGCCCGCATCAGTCAGACATCTCGCGACTAAAGTGGTAAGCGCGTCGGCCTCCGTTTCTCGAACATCATAAGGTTGCCCATAAAAAGAATAAACCATGTAAACAATTCCGGCAGCAACTATGAATAAAATCGCAAACCAATAAACAGAAAGAATTTCTACCCCATTCTTGTTTTTGATTTTGTACTTTGTATTCATTTTATTATTTTACCTACGAAAAGTTCATAGGCTTCTGTTTTTGGATTGAATTTAATTGTAGCATCAACATCATTAAAAAAAGAATATGAATATCCCACTCCATCGCGAAGGCGAACAGTAACAATATTGGTATCTATAGAAACTGCATCATCCAGATTTATCCCTTCTCCTCTCGCGGAAGAAACAGCATCATTCATCCCTAAACTAATCGCCATCACCGGCTCCGCAGAATCGATAATTAAAGCAATCTGCTTCGCATACTTTTCCTCAAGGACCGCAGGACTTCCCGTCTTTGAGAAAATAAAAAGAATCAAAATTGAAAGAAAAACCAAATTCAAAATTATGAAAATTATATTTTCGGTGAGAATGTTTCCCCTCTTGTTTTTCAAAATAGGTTTCATTTTAAGATTTTGTTAAAAATTCGCTGCAGCCAATCTTATCATAATTAGCTGAAGTTTTTTCCATGATGACAACAGGAAGATGATTGCTCCCAAAGAGTCCCCATACAGAGGATTTCGACATCCCAGTCACAATAAAATAACTCTTTCCCGGATCAATGGATTCGTCGAGATAATTGCTTATGAAAAAACTGTTCTCAAAATTCGCAAGACCACTTGTAGAATACAAATAATTCAAATAAGTCTCCGCGCCGTTCTTTTCCTTAGGTGTTTTCTGAAGATAATCATAAAACTCTTGATACGTTATTGAATTCTCTACGAGAGAATCATCAAAACCAGCTATGGAACACACCGAACATGCAACATTCGTGAGCGCGTTTGAATCTGCATAATCAAGAT
>JAHJMH010000005.1 GCA_018821425.1 Nanobdellota archaeon | reverse complement strand
GCAATTCTATTCACGATTCGCTCGTAATTCCCAACCATGCTTGAAGAAAAAATGCATTGTTTTTAAGTATTGTTGTGGGGAATAGAAAATCTCCAAACATATATCCAAAAGAATGGAAAACAATAAAAAGGGTTTTTTAATGTGACATCCTCCGACCCCTAAAGGTTTGCCCTTCGGGCAAATCTGCCTTCGGCAGAGGTCGGCGTCCCACGTTTCAGAATGGATGATACAACTCTTGATTCTTGACGTACTCAAAAGCAAACTGATAACTGCTCTCTCCAACACCGTCGCAAAAGTATCCTTCAGTCCAGAAATGTCCTCGTGGATATCGCTTTCTCAAATTTGGACAGATGCGAAACAAAATATAACTTGACAAACCCTTAATGATTTGCAACGCTTTCGCATCTGTCATTGTCCTCGGAACATCAACAATAAGATGAACATGCTCATCCATGATCTTGATTATCTCGACGGTGATTCGGTGTCTTTTGCATGCTTCTTCAATCGCAACTCTGCAAAAAACTTTCAACTTTTTCTGATGCATCATTTTGTATCTATACTTCGGCGTGATTTGAATGTGCTTCTTGTTTCCGCCGATAGAGCTCCTGCTATGCAGATACATTTTAACCTCCGAAAGTTTTATTTAGTTCAAGAAAGTTCCAACTATGATTGGCTTTCAGTGGGCTAGTAACCAGCCCACATTATAATAAAATTTACAGAAATAAAAAGTTAGCGGAGTTCAGCAACGCGATTCATCTCGCCACTAAACTGGCGAGGGTTCTCGCTGAACTCTAAAATCGCCAAAATCGCGCCAATAATAACTCTTCCTTTCATTTTAAACAAAACCGAAAAGGATTTTTAAACTTATTTCTCAGAAACAAAATTACGCTGTTCTTCTGATAAATATCTAAAATGATTCTGCTCGCCGGTCCAAAGCTCTCTCAAACTCTGATTCTTTTTTAACTTTTCAAGTGCTTTATCCCTTATCTGCCTTATCCACTCTTTTGTAAAACCGTGGCGAGACCCTATTTGCTTTAAGGTCATCCCCGTCCCCCGTTCTTGCCCAATCCCAAAATATAATGAAATTACCTCTGCCTCCATTTTATCAAGTTCGCCTAATGCAACCAAAACAGTCTCATTCATTGAACTTCTTAAAGATTCCTCGTCTGTTTCAGGCTGGA
Source organism: Nanobdellota archaeon (assembly GCA_018821425.1). GTDB lineage: Archaea > Nanobdellota > Nanobdellia > Pacearchaeales > GW2011-AR1 > ASMP01. Next base: position 12,257 of record JAHJMH010000005.1, on the reverse strand, counting down.
AAATATCTGGAAGAATATCTCTGGTCGTCCCGCCATCTTCATCTTTAATTTTTTCATCAAGTGAAATAGGATGAGCTGAAAACTCCATTGCCTCTTCTACTTCGTATCTTGGAATCTCAAGCAGCTTAGAAATATAGTCAACTCTCCAAGAAAGGAGAAGATTCTCGTCTGTCTTTAGAAGTTTTGCATCCTCCCCAAAAATCTTGCGAATTAATTTTGACTTATTAACTGGCAATCTCACCAACCGCGACTCGTCATAAATCGCCTGAAGAATTGATTGCCGAATCCAGAAAACTGCATAAGATATCAGTTTAACACTATGACTCTCATCAAATCTTTCAACTGCTTTTACCAATCCCTGATTCCCATATCCCACGAGGTCCTCCAATGGAAATCCTCTTCCCTGATACTCTCGAGCAATATGCACCACAAATCTCAAGTTAGATTCAATGATTTTGGCGCGAGCGTCTGTATCCCCGTCTCGAACCTCATTCATCAATCTCCTTTCCTCTTCAATTGAAAGCGGATCTTTATTCAAAATTTCAGAGAGATAAATACCAAAAGAATCCTTGCCTCGCCTCTTTCCCGGAAGGTCTCCATCATGAGAAGTCCCTCGACTGTTGTTTAAGGAATCTCCTCGGGAAGAACCGTTAGAAGAAAGTGCGCTCTTGACAAACCCCATCACTCGCCGAGTCCCATATATTCCTTTTTTGCCTCTGCCGAGAAGTCCATTAACTCTCAACACATCAACCCCATTCGCATTTAATCTAAGTACATCTTCTAACTCAAGAAGATTATATCCTTTGTCTCGTCTTGAACTATTTCTTAAGCCAATACCCCCAAAGAACTCTCCAAGTTTGCCTCCTACATATTCAAGAATTTCTTTTTTAGAAGAATCATAAGTTATTTCTTCTTCAGGAGCCATAAATTTCTGACAAAAGGGAACTATATAAATTTTATACTCAAAAAATAACATAAAAGAAATTTATGATTCCTACAAAAGCTACTTTAAATATTTCTGGAAAACTGCAAAAAAATAAATTTAAATACTCTCTCGCCAAAAGGATATTATGGAAACATTCAGTGCAGTGATTCATAAAGAAGAAGATATGTTTGTAGCAGAATGCCCCGAAATTGGAACAGCGAGCCAGGGCAAAACGGTCGACGAAGCGCTCGCAAACTTGAAGGAAGCAACAGAACTTTATCTTGAAGAATTTCCAAAAGAACAAACAGGGAAACCTTTCATAACTGTCTTTGAAATAAAAAATGCCGGCATTAAGAAAAGTATCAGGACAGAAAGCCCTTAAAATTCTCTGTAATAAATTCGGATTTCAGGTAAGCGGAAGAACTGGAAGTCATGTAAGACTTTCAAAGATTACCAACGAGGGAAAATCGGCACGGTCGTCCCAATGCATTCTCAAATAAAAATTGGAACACTAAAGAATGTTTTAAAATTAGCCAAAGTCAGCGAAGAAGAATTTTCAGAATTTCTGTGAGATTATCCCAAAATATTAATATTCATCATCGCTACCTCCAAATTATAAAAAATAAACTTATTTCTCCATCAATTCAACTTTTTTATCATCAAGAAGAATCTTCGCAACTTCTTTCGGAATGTTCGCAACCTGCCCTTCTTCAAACGGCCCCATCTTCTCACCCTCCAAATCCAAAAGTTCTTCAACGTTCTCCTTAAAAATCACAAGTTCGTGCTTCCCTTCATCTTCCTTCTTCCCCGAAAGCAACTCGCTAACTTCCTTATCTGAAATTTCTATATTCCCCATTATCTCCTCGAACAACGACTTCTCAAACGGCAGCATATTTTCAAAATCCTGTTTTGAAATCCCAGTCTCCGACGCAATAAGAACCAAATTCAAAATCTTCTTTCTGCGACGAACCATCAACTCCTTGAACAATGTCACTGCGTTCTCCAACTGCTTCTTCGTCTTCGTAATCATGTCAGAAAAAACGTCGTCATCCTTCAACGTCAATTGCTTTTTATCCCTTAAATATTCTGCAACATCGGTAATAAAATTCTTCGTCAAAGACTGCAATTGGTCCGAATACCTTTCCTTCCGTGCAGCTTCGTAAATGTCGTTGTAGGTTATCATTCATTCCTCCCTAAGCTGCTTCTCTGGTTGCTGGAATTGTGAAAAACCCGCTGAAGGTTTTCAGCGGCTTCGTAAATGTCGTTATATGTAATCATGCAAACAGAAAACACTCAGCATTTTTAACAATTTCCATACTTTCTCTATCTAAATTCTGTTGTAAGTTTCTGCAAACCTTTGGAAAACTTGAGAGAAAAATCCATCCCTTCTAATATCGCATAACAAGGACATTTTATTGACTCGTCGCCATAACATCTTTGCTCAACATACCAATCGTTTAATCCCCACCTACCTTCATGTGATTGTTTCTTCATCTTACAATTCTCCTCATACTTACATACCATTATCTCTTCAAAAAAGAAACACTACTTAAAGATTTATGAACTCTACAGATTATTTCAAAAATCCAACTTTGTTCAAAAGGTCATTTCCAAGAATCTTTCCCAATTTTCCCCTTTGCGCATTCTTCTCGGAAAACCTCACAACTTCTTCTTTTTTCTCCAAACTGCTTTCAGAATTTACCTCTCTGAGTGGTATGTCTTTGCCTCCAACTCTAAAGAATGAAAGAATCTTATCTCTTCGTCTTCTCGGCGGGCTGCCATTGTAAAACAAAACTGGAATCGGATCTGCAGAATGCGCCTTAAGTTTGCACGGCGTCGAATGATCTCCCGTGACAACAATCTTTATTCCTTTCGGCGGCGCGAATCCGCGAAGAAATTTGAAAAGCGTCTTATCGATATATTCAATCATAAGTTTTTTCTCAACCGGCTTATTGTCGTGTCCCGGAAGGTCTGTCTCTTTTAGATGGACAAGAGCATAATCAAATTTCTTATGGTTTTTCTTCAACGTTTTAATCGCAAAGCTACACGCCTTTTCCAAACCATCTCGAAGATTTTTGTATGAATCCAAATCTTTTAATCTTGGATAGTCAAAAGAAAAAACAGTCATTCCACTAACTCTTGAGAATCCAATTTCCAATGGCATGTAAGAAACAGAAAGCCATTTCCTGTAAAACTTTAACTTCGGCGGCTCAATTCCTGCACCGCGCATAAGGAGATAGTTCGCAGGCAATAAGCCTCTCTTTTTTCGCGATTCATTAATAGGATGATTCTCTAAAACTTCATAAGCTTTTTCCATAAACTCTTTCAAAACATTTATTGTATAATGTGCATTTTCATCGTCGCTGTCCAACTCTTTGAAATTTCCAATCATATTAACTTTTCCAGCGCGTCCTTTCGCATAAGGAGAATCATTCCCAGTTATATCATCAGAAAAACCTCCACGAAGAACAAAAACCGCCCGATGTTGATTAGTCGCTTTGAAAACAAAATTACATGGAAGTTTTATTTTATTCAACGCCTTAGCAAGCTCTTCCGCTTCGCGAGTCGTAAGTGTCCTTCCCGCGCGCCTATCGAGAATATTCCCTTCTTTCAAAGAATCAATCGTCGCGAAATTAACTCTCAGGGCCAAATCTCCCCGCGTAAGTTTCAAATCCGTTCCGCGCACTTCAAGTTGTCCGCGCGTACTATCCATCAAATTGTTTCCGAACATTGAGACTATTGCTTCATCTGATTCGGGAACAAATCCAGGTTTAACAGAATACATGTAACCTTGCTCTCCGCGAGCAGCCAAAAAATCAAGATTCGGCGTCTCCGCAGCCTCGAGCGGCGTCTTGTCCTCCAACTGCCGATTCGGCAAATCCCCAAGCCCATCAAGAATTACTAACACGCCTTTCATATGAAAACATAGAAGCGCCTCTTTATAAAAATTTATATTCACTCTTAAGATTTAGAAATTAATAATAAATTATTTAAGATTCAACTGATTTTAATCAAGACTATCCTCAAGTCCTTTAGTGCCAATTCTCCCTGACTTAACAACAAAAGATTCTACACGATTCCCATTTTCAAAAGGATCATATCTAATCTCTCCACCAACAATATCTTCCGACATTAATCTTCTCCACGTCGAAACTTCAGAATATTTCACAGCCACAATATTAACCCATACAGAAGCTCCTAAACCCAAAGCAACATACTCCCACATTAGAAAGACAATCTTTTGAAGTTTTTAAAAGTTTATATTTATTCTTGATACTTAGTTAATATTATAAATCTCTAGGTCCTTTCACAAACATGTTCAAGTTTCTAAAGGAAAAACTCGACAATTGGACCAAAAAGATATCTAAAGATGTAGAATCAGAAAAAGTTTCAGAAAAGAAATCTATCAAAAAGAAAGAAATCGCTTTGCCTGTAAAATTTAACGCAGGAAAGCAGAAATACGAACCCGATTTGGAAGAACTAAAAGAGATTGCAGATAAAACAAAAAAGGAAATCCATTTAGAAACGCCTAGCATAAATAAACAATTAAGGGGAGAAGATTTTGATAGCGGTCTAACTTCCGGGCGGGCGGGCGGGAACCTGTGCGAAGCATCCGTCAAAGATGAAGAAAAAGTCACGCCTGGAACAAAATCGTTCTTTCAAAAAGTTACCTCAAAAATTCATAAGATAAAAATTTCTGAAAAAGAATTTGAAGTTTACAACGAAGAATTAAGAATGCTCCTCCTCGAAAACAATGTCGCCTACGAGGTCGCGGACAAAATTATCGAGAAACTCGGCGAAGAAATAGTGGGAAAAGAATTTCTAAGAAAAGAAATAGAGTCCGAAATAAATGAAGCTCTTAAAAAAATAATCAGAGACATTCTTATTGAGCCATTTGATATAATCGAGAGAATAAAAGAGAAAACAACGGATCAGGCGAAAGAGCCGTTCGTGATTCTTTTCGCGGGCGTTAATGGAACTGGTAAAACTACGACCGTCGCAAAAATTTCATCGTTCTTGAAGAAAAAAGGTTTCTCATGCGTTCTCGCCGCTGCAGACACATTCAGGGCGGCATCAATTGAACAACTGGAAAAGCACGGCGAAAGATTAGGCGTAAAAGTCATCTCGCACCAATACGGAAGCGACCCTGCGTCAGTCGGCTTTGATGCAATTCAATACGCGAAAAAGAATTTCATAAACGTCGTTTTAATAGACACAGCAGGCAGAATGCACACCTCAAAAAATCTTCTAAAAGAAATAGAAAAAATTGCTAAAGTCTGCAAGCCCGATTTAAAACTTTTCATCGGAGAATCAATAACTGGGAACGATTCTGTAGAGCAAGTAAAAAGTTTTGACTGGGCGATAAACATTGACGGCATCGTCCTAACAAAAGCAGACGTCGACGAAAAAGGCGGCTCGGCGTTAAGCGTTGGCTACGTCACAAAAAAACCAATTCTCTTCCTCGGCACCGGACAAGAATATGAAAAAATCGAAGTCTTTAATAAAGAGAAATTTTTGAAAGAGCTGGGATTGTAATTACTTTTCAAAGAGAGCTTTGATTGAGAAAAAAGTGCTTACTAATGAGATTAAGATTGTTAAGATTAAAATTAATTTTCCTTGTGTTAACCAAAATAATAAGAAAAACACTCCTGAGATCAAGAATACTATGTAACTCCTCTTTTGGAATTTTTCATTTGTTTTTTTATTAAATCCTTTAAAGATATTGGTTATTCCTCCCACAAAAAGAGGTAAAGACAAAATTATGGGAAAAATCACTTCTTCATTCGGAAAAAGAGGAGCATAGTCCCAAATCGTAGAAAATGGAAGAGAGACTATTCTAATCATCTCGTAAAGATAGTACGAAAGAATAAGCATAACAATACCTAGAACAAAATAGAGCCAACGTTTCATATTTCCTCTAGAATTCTTTCATTTAAAAACATATCAAGAAAAGTCCAACTATAAAAATCTTAAAATTAAAAAAAAAAGAATTACTATTCGTTACAGTCGCAATGACCTGCGCATTTTTGGCATTCCGGACACTCCGAATCCGCACCGCACTCAGTACATTTTTCATCCATTTTGACATTTAAGTAAAGCACTTCCAATTTTTAAATTTTACGAAATTCAGCAGAGTAACTATAAACTTATAAGACTCCTGAAAGTAAATTTTGCATGAGAGAAGATTATCCATATCAGGTCGAGATTGAAGATATTTGCAGAGAAACAGATTCTGAGGAAGAGGCATTAAAATTTTTGGAAAATGAACTCGCTAGATATTACATTCCAATATTCATGGGATACGCTTATAAAACTTTTGGAGAAAGAATAAATTTCTTGCAAAGAATTCGAGAAAGTTTGCTCGACAACCTTTGATTCTATTGATACCGCAAATTTATTAACTCCCATTTTACTCTCCATTGCATCTCGTCTTCGGGCGGGCGGGCGGGAAGCCCTATTAAACCAAAAAATGTTAGAAAAACTCGGCGAGGTTTTGAGGAAGGCAACAGATAAAATAGCCAATGCAATCTTTCTTGACAAGGGGCTCGTAGATTCCATAATCAAAGATTTGCAAAGGGCACTTATAGAAGCGGACGTTAGCATCGCCCTCGTCAAAGAACTTTCGGACAAAGTGAGAAAGGCCGCGGTTGATGAACGAATAAAAGGTATCGATAAAAAAGAACACATGATAAAAGTGCTTCATGACGAGCTCACACAAATTCTCGGAGAACACAAGCAACTTAAACTTCAGAAAGGAAAACAGAACAGGATTCTGCTTTTGGGACTTTACGGAGCGGGAAAAACAACCACCACCACCAAACTAGGAAATTATTTTTCAAAAAGAGGGAACAAGGTTCTTCTTGTTGGACTAGATACTCAAAGGCCGGCGGCGGCAGAACAGTTAGAGCAGAACGCGAAAAAAAACAAACTCCCATACATCATCGACACGGATGAAAAAAATCCTGTAAAGTTATGGAAAAAACACGAAAAAGAATTTAAGGATTATGATTTGGTTATCGCAGACACGGCAGGAAGACACACCCTCGACAAATCATTGATAGATGAAATAAAAGCTCTTGATAAATCAATAAATCCCACCGAAAGGATTCTTATAATTCCTGGCGATATCGGTCAGGCGGCGAAAAGGCAGGCAAAAGAATTTCTTGAAGCAGTCAATATAACTGGAGTCATCGTCACAAGAATGGATTCTACAGCGAGGGGTGGGGGCGCTTTGACAGCGTGCGCAGAAACTAAAGCACCAGTTTATTTCCTAACAACCGGAGAAAAAATAAATGACCTCGAAGAATTTAATCCAAAAAACTTCATTTCACGACTTCTCGGCATGGGCGACCTTGAAACCCTGCTCGAAAAAATAAAATCTGCAACAGGCGAGGATTCTGAAGAAAAACTGAAAAAGATGAAGGAATCTGGAAAACTTTCACTTGATGATGTTGTGGAGCAAGTCAAATCAATGAATTCTCTCGGCGGCTTTGAAAAAATAAAATCGATGATTCCAGGATTTTCAAACATGGGGAGTAAGATTCCTGAAGGCGCTCTTGAAAGTCAAGAAGCCAAAATTGCTAAATGGGAACATATAATAAAATCGATGACTTCCGAAGAAAAGGCGGAGCCCGGGATTCTGGAGAAACAAACTTCCAGAATAGCAAGAATCGCAAAAGGCTCTGGGGTCGCGACAAGCGATGTGCGCGCACTTCTCAAACAATACAAACTTCTTAACGAAATGGTTAAGTCTTTCGGTGCCCGCGAAGGGATGGACGAAGCAGACCTCTCCAGCGGAATGAGCCAAAAACAAATGATGAAGCTCGCCAAGAAGTTCGGTAAAGTCAAAAGGATGAAGTTTTAATTTTCCGTCGCTGCACTCGGCATCCTAAAGACCATTAACCAAAAAGATAGTAAAAGATAATCAACATGATTTTACTCAGTTATCATTAACATCAATCTGCGAACGAAGTGAGTGCAAATTAAGACCAGAAAAAACTTAAAAGCTAAAATTCATTATAGAAAAAATGAAACAACTCAAATATAAAATTCTTTTAGTGTTGTTCATAATTTCTTTCCTTAGCTCATTCATGCTTTCAATTGCTCACCAAACAGATTTAGCTTTTTGTGACATTTCTAGCGAAGACAACGGCTGCGGCGCAGTTTATAATTCAACATATGGAGAAGTGTTAGGAATCCAAAACTCCCACATAGGAGTTGTAGTATTCTTTATTCTTGCAATACTCTCTGCTTACCAGATAAAGAGACCAACAGAACAGAGAAGGGAAATAATCCACACTGGAACAATCATTGGATCCTTTGTCGCAATCTACTTTCTTTACCTCCAAAAATTCATTCTCCAAGTATATTGTAAATACTGTCTTATCGTCGATATAAGCATTCTTCTCACTCTTGCAATCATAATAGTAAAGTGGAAAGAATGAAATGGTAAACTCCTACGATCCTCTCGGACATATCAAAATTTTGGTAGCTAATGTAAAAGGCAGTAAGGAATTTTATAAAAAGATATTTAACAAACTGGATTGGAAAAACATCAAAGAAGAGGATTTTGGAGCAAGTTGGGTTTCTCCTGAAGGTTTCGGATTTTCAATAAAAGAGGCAGAACACAAAGAGCACGAATATAAATTTGGCTCTCCAGGTATCCATCATTTTTGCTTCAAAGCAAAATCAAAAGGAAAAGTGGACGAATTTTATGAACTTCTTTTGAAAGAAGGTGTTGAAATTTGTGATGCGCCTGCAGCATATCCGGAATACACCGAAGACTATTACGCAGTATTCTTTTTCGACCCCGACGGCATTAAATTAGAGTTAGCTTATTATTAATAAGATGCAAACCCAAAAAATAATCCAACAAGGAGCCGAAGCAGTAATAATTCTTAAAAATGCAACCTCCATCGAGCGGTCGGTCGGGAACTCGCGCGAAACGTCCAACAAATTCATCATAAAACGCCGCTTGAAAAAATCTTACCGAATTCCCGAACTGGATGAAAAAATTAGAAAACAGAGAACACGTTCGGAAGGGAAACTTCTTGAGAAAGCATCTAAAGTAATAAATATCCCCGAGATAATTAAAGTCGACGAGAAAACAAAAGAAATTTTTATGCAGTTCATCCCTGGAAAAAAGCTTTCCGAACACCTCGATTCATTCACACTCAAAAAACAAAAAGAAATTTGTAAAGAAATCGGAAAAGACATTTCAAAACTCCACGACGCAGATATAATCCATGGAGATTTGACAACAAGCAATATGATTTTATCCGAATCTAATTTTGAGCCGTCTCCTTCTCGGGCGGGCGGGCGAGAACATAGTGAGCAGGACACTTCCAAATCACCAAAAGTCTTCTTCATCGATTTCGGTCTCGGATACATAAGCAAAAAAGTTGAAGACCTTGCAGTGGACTTGCACTTGCTAAAACAAGCGTTGGAAGCGAAACATTTCAAAAATTGGAAAACTCTTTTCGCAGAAGTCCAAAAAGGATATTCCAAATTAGAAAATTCAAAAAAAGTTTTAGAGCAATTGAAGAAAGTTGAAACTCGCGGAAGATATAAGGATAAGTACTAGCCCCGCCAGGATTCGAACCTGGGTCTCAAGGTTCAAAACCTTGAATTCTTGACCACTGAACTACAGGGCTCTGCTCTGTAGTTCCAATCTTAGTTTTTTCTACTAGCGTACTATCTTGAGTTTCTTTACCATCGTAGTTTTTCTTTACAAAGAAAAACCCGTTTCTAAAAAAGAAACCCGGAACTACAGGGCTATCCACCAAGAACAAAAAATTAATTTATAAGGTTTACTAGGCCGCATTATTCAAAAGAACTCTTGTAAAAAATCTCTCGATTTATCTCCTGACGATTAGGAGTTAATTTTCTAAAAAAATCTTTCAAGCGAGCCTGCTTGTACTTCTCTCCAACCATGACTGCTGCCAGTCTTCTAAATTCTTCACTGCCTTTAGATTTCGGCTTAAAAAAAGGATAGGGCATCATATTTGAAAGCGACTCCAAAACAGCAACATCATAAGGAATCACTGCAAGAACCGGAACATCAAGCGTCTCCTCGACATCCTCAAAAGAAACTTCAAAGTTTTTATTGTTCACCTTGTTAAGTATTAAACCAGAAATAGGAGTTCCTCTTTGTTTAGCAAGTTTTATCGCCTTTATCGTCGCGCTCAGCGTCGGTCTATCCGGAGTCGTCACAACAAGTATCTCATCTGAAGCAAGCATCACTGCCAAAGTTTCCTCATTCAAACTCGGACTTGAATCTATAAGAATAACATCATAACTTCTCTTCAAACCTCGAATTCTATTCCTAAGCATTAACGGACTGACATTAACATTTTCAAAAATGGACGAGGGCATAATATGAAATTCTCCGCAGTCATAAATCGCTTCTTGAGTAGTCACACTTCGATTCAAAACATGGTGCAACGTTTTCTCGGGGTCCACAACATTCAAATGAAGACCCAAGGTTGGCGAAGAAAGATTCCCATCAATCAATAAAACCTTTTTCCCTCGCAAAGAAAGCGCAGCCCCCAACGAAGAAACAACACTTGTCTTCCCGACACCTCCCTTTAAACTAATTATCCCCACCGTTTTCCCCATCACAATACTAAAATTTTATAGTTTAAAATAGTTGCTTTTCGCGAAAAAGAGGAACACATAAAGTTTAAAAACGAACTCGGGCATTTTATTAAATGCCAAAAAAATCAGAGAAAGAACCGAAAGAAAAACCGAAAGAAAAGGTCTCAAAAAAACTCTCTCAAGAAGAATTTGAAAAAAGAATTCTCGAACTAGCTGAAAAAGGTTTAACAAGTGAAAAGATTGGTGAAACTCTTCGAGGAGAAAACATTCACCCTGCAGAGCACAAAAAGAAAATATCCCAAATTCTTAAAGAAAATAATCAATACATTAATCCAGACTTAAAAAATGTTGGAGAAAAATTGGAAAAGATAAAACAGCATTACGAGAAGAACAAGCAAGACAAAAAATCAATGAGAGAGAAAGACAGAATTTTTGCAAAGCTAAGAATACTCAAGAAATACCATAAGATTGTTTAATTTTTGGGCAATGTATTAGTTTTATCTAATTATAATATAAAATGGAAAAGATTGGTGATTCGTTAAAAGAAGATATCAAAAAAAAGGCAGAAAAATTTCTTGAAAGAACAAAGAACAAAGAGATATTTCTGATAAGTCATTTTGACACCGACGGGATAACCTCTGCAACAATAATGATTCAGACTCTAAGAAAACTTGACAGGAAATTCACAGTTAAAATTTTAAAATCTCTTGAGGAAAAATTCGTGAGGAAATTGCCAAGAGACAAAGTAATCCTTTTTCTAGATCTTGCTTCAGGAAGTCTTGATTTTATCGAAGAAGAAAAATTAGAAGATGTTTTCATCATCGACCATCACGAAGTTTCAAAAGAAATTCCCGATGGAGTTGAAATGATAAATCCGTGGTTTAACGGAAAGGAAAAATTAAGCAGTTCAGGGTTGGTATATCTTTTCTGTAATGAAATTAATCCTGATAACAAAAAACACGGGAAGCTAGCAGTCCTTGGGATGATTGGAGATTTCTCTGAAGAATCAATAGACCTTCTCGGAGAAGAAATTCTCACCAGCGGCGACATACAAAGAAGGAAAGGATTAATGATATATCCTTCAACAAGACCCCTTAATAGAATTCTCGAATATAATTCCAACCCCTACATTCCTGGAGTTACTGGAAACTCTGAAGGAGTTCGTGATTTGTTAAGAGAATCTGGAATAGAACCTGAAAAGGGTAAATACAAGAGCATAATAGAACTCAATGAAAATGAAATGAAAAACTTAACAACATCAATAATGCTTCGAAGTCCTAAAACAAAAGATAAAGACATTATCGGAAACATATATCTCCTTAAATTTTTTAATCGACTCGAAGACGCAAGGGAAGTAAGCGCAATGATTAATGCCTGCTCTCGACTTGGTGCGAGCAACAGAGCCCTGAGTTTCTGTCTTGAAATATCCGAAGCAAGAAAAAAAGCAGAAGAAATCCATGTAAAATACAAGCAACACCTAATCTCGGGACTTAACATTGTATCCAAAATGGAAAAAATCGAAGGAAAGGGATTTGTAATTATTAACGCACAGGATAATATAATGGATACTATAGTTGGAACTATCGCAAGCATTCTTTCAAGTTCGGGAGTTTACGAGGAAGGAACCATAATAGCGACGATGGCGTATTACGAAAACAAAGTGAAAGTCTCCACCCGGATTTCGGGAAGAGAATCTAAAGGGAGAAATTTAAGAGAAATTCTTGAAGCTGTAATT
>JAHJMH010000029.1 GCA_018821425.1 Nanobdellota archaeon | reverse complement strand
TTAAAATATCATCTTCATTACTATACTCGAAATTAAATTTAATTTTTTGATCCATGTTTATATGCGTTCTTTAGATTTTTTAACCGTTCGTTTTTGTAATACGCCCCGACCGAACATAGAACAATCTTGTGATTCTAGCGTGTGTTGTTTTTCTAAAAGTAGCAGACGCCCACCGAAATCACAAGAATATATAACGCCCCGACCGGGATTCGAACCCGGGTCACCGCCGTGCTTCACGAATTTGCGTTGCCATTTGAATCAGAAATTCGTAAGAATTTCTTCAACAAACACTAACTAACGTTATCGTTTGAAAGGGCAGCATTCTTGGCCTCTGAACTATCGGGGCAGTAAGGAAACCTGGGTTTCCTTGACACTCAACTTTCCTTATTTTGGAAGCAGAGCTTCTCGTAATCAAGTATATATAAAATTGTTAAATCAGTTTTTAAAGATTGACTTTATCGGGGCGTTTAAAGTTTTACTCTGCTCTTTCGGTCTTTCCATGCGACGAAGCCGATTACAATTAGATAAAGTATTCCTCCAAGTTGGGGAATAATCATTGACAGCGAGAACCAGCCCGGATATTTTCTTTTTTCAAAGATTCTCCAAGTTGCAATGATTAGCAAGACTAATAGGGCAATCCAGCCAAAAACAGGAATTAGGAAAAGGAAGACCCAGCCCCATTTGATTCCTCCGAGTTGAAAAATCATTGCGACATTTGCAAAAGGAATCCATGCGAGCCACGACTTTTTGTATCTAAGTTTCTTTGCAATAGTTTGCCATGTTAAGGAGAAGTAAATATACATTCCAATCGCGAAAATAACTGCGAAGATTCCAAGGAGAGCAATGAATCCCAATGAGGAAATTTCACCTATTTGAGTGGAATTGTTCAAATAATTTTCCCAAGTCATCTCTTAATAATATTTTCAGTGTTTAAATTTCTTTTGTTTATTTTTTCACTCTTTTTTTAGAAGAATGTTTTTCTGGAATTATTATCCACGCGAGTAGATATCCGGTTATTCCAATCCATGGCGAGAGGATTACCATCAATGCACAAATGAGTCTGATTATCGTCGGGCTTGTCTCAAGGAACTCGCCGATTCCGCCGCACACGCCGCCGACTATTTTATTCTCTTTGCTTCTATAAAGTTCTTTTCCTTTCATTTTGTTTACCTCTTTAGTAAATGAGTTTGCACGATGAGGGGCACGGATTTTGAATTATTTTCTTATTATTTCACAAATTTGATTTTCAACTTCTTTTATCTTAATTTCATTAATTCTTCCAATCTTGTAGAGGATTATTGAATCTCTAAGAGTGAAAAGTATGGAGGGTTTTATAAAACTATTTGCAGATAATTTCCCTTGAGAGAGTTCTTCCTTGTTAAGCCCGACTTGGTAAGGGTCTGGGTGGTTTCTAGAAGTAATCTGGCATAAAATCAAATCATTTCCTTTCAAGGTTGCAACAATCAGAGCAGGTCTTCTTGTTGATGACTTCAAATCTGAAAAAGGGAACGGCGTCACGACGATGTCTCCTTTTACAAGTTCTTCCATGCCTCATTATCCTCTTTACTCAACCAGTTCTCGGAAAGAATATTCTCGTCAGCAAAAAATTCATATTTTACATTCTCAAGCTCCATAAGTCTTTGCTCAATAATCTTTTTTACAAATTCACTCCATTCTATTTCAGAAAATTTTTTCATCTTCAGGTAAGTGTTATCATCGATTTGGAGAGTTATATTAACCATGATAAAAGAGGGAGACCTCTTTATTTAAATTTTTCCAAGGGACAAAATGAGCCTGCACTATGAGGGGAACCAAGTTTCCCCTTACACTAACCCCTCCTTTAAGTTTGGTTCAAGACTGGTTGGGCACCGGTCTCGAACGCCGACGGGCGCGTACACTAACCCCTCCTTTAAGTTTGGTTCAAGACTGGTGGGGAACCAATCTTAACTCCCAACCTTGCGCGGCGAATCGATAGGCAAGTTACCGCCTACCATAAAGTTGCTCGCCCTTACAGTAACCCCTCCTTTCTATTTGCGCGTACTTAGTTTTTCTACCAGTTGACTTAGTTTTTTTTACATCGTAGCTTTTCTTTTTCTAAAAGAAAAACCCGTTTCTAAAAAGAAACCCAATGAGCCTGCACGGATTTGTGGGTCGTTCCCTTAGAACTCTCCGTTGTTCTCTATTGAATTTTTGAATCGAACAAAACCGCAAGCGGTTCAAATCAGATTCTTAAAAGGAGTTTGTCAACTCCTTAAATGAGCCTGCACGGATTTGAACCGTGGACCCCCAGCTCTCTTAGACGTGAAAACAACTTCCTCAAGTAAATCCTCATCGGATTTAGCATCGGCGGTTTTTTTCGATTTTCCCTTTACATTACTGCTTAGGGCTAATCTCTATCGAGCGAGCAATCCTTTGGATTGCCGTCATATAAGACTGGTGCTCTAGGCCAGGCTGAGCTACAGGCTCATGAGGGGCACCTCGGCCTCGAACGCCGACGGGCCCGCAAAACCCCTCCCCTTGAATTTGGCTCAGGGCTGTTTGTTTTGCTCACTCCCATCCAAACTTTTTTGTCTATTTAAAATTTGTCTTAATTAGGGTTAGCCTACTTTTCGTTAGTAAAACATTTTATCAACA
>JAHJMH010000028.1 GCA_018821425.1 Nanobdellota archaeon | reverse complement strand
CGTTGAGCTTGCAGGTTGGGTTCATAATACGCGGGACTTGAGCAAAGTGAAATTTATAATTCTTAAGGATATGTCTGACATGATTCAAGTTACTGGGGTGAAAGGAAAAACGCCAGAGAAAGTTTTCGAAGACATGGATAAAATTACGCGAGAATCGGTGATTGTCGTTCGTGGTGATGTGATTGATTCAAAGCAGGCACCCGGAGGGAAAGAAGTAAATCCTACAGAAATAATTGTTTTAAGCACTGCAGAAGAGTTGCCTATTGATGTTCCGTTTAGCGCTGGAGACGAATCAAAGACGGAGTTACCGAAGCGATTGGATTATCGATTTTTAGATTTACATAGGAGAAGAATTCAGGCGATTTTTAAAATTCAAGCGACGCTGATGCAGGCTTTCAGAGAGTACATGATTTCTATAGATGCTGTTGAGGCGAACTTTCCTTCGGTGATTTCGAGTAGCAGCGAGGGCGGGACTGAATTGTTTAAGGTGAAGTATTTTGAGAAAGATGCTTACTTGAGTCAGAGTTGTCAGTTATACAAGCAGATGGTTGCATGTGCGATGGAGAAAGTCTTTTCTATCTTTACTGTTTGGCGCGCGGAGAAGCATAATACTGTTAGGCATTTGAACGAGTCGCGGCAGTTTGATTTTGAGATGGCGTTCGCCGATGAGTTTGTTGTTATGGATGTTATGGCAAAGTCTGTTCAGCACATGGTTAAAAAAGTGATTGAGAAAAACTCTGAGGATTTGGAAGTTCTTAAAGTTAAGATTGAGATTCCTGCCGTAAAATATATTACATTTAAAGAAGCGAATGAATTACTGAAAAAAAACAAAATTGAGACCAATGAACATGATTTAACTGGCGATGGCGAAAAAAAACTTAACCAACTTTTCCCAGACACGATTGTTTTTGTTCATGACTGGCCTTTGAAAGGAAAGCCGTTTTATATTATGCCTCGCGGCGGGAAGTCTGATGCGGAATTGAGCTCTGGATTTGACGCGATTTACAAGGGGATGGAGATAACTTCTGGCGGACAACGAGTTCATCTTCCTGAGTTGCTTGAAGAACGGTTGAAAGAGAAGGGGTTGAAACCGAAGGATTTCAAAAGCTACGTCGATTCTTTTAGATATGGCGCTCCACCTCATGCGGGATTTGGGATGGGGGTTGAAAGACTGACGATGGTTCTTCTTGGATTGGAGAATATAAGGGAAGCTGTGATGTTCCCTCGTGATAGGGATCGGTTGACTCCTTAGTTCCCGGCCCACCCGCCCAAAAGAACTTGGAATACGCAAAATTCTTATAAACCTATTCTTCTTGTTTGAAATATGGATTTTTTATGGCACAAAGTTTCTGAAAAAGAAAAGGGAGAGATTAAAAAGGAAGCAGAAAGAATTATGAATAGTTTTTCCAAGAAGTTAGAGAAAGTTAAGGCGAACGTTAAAGTTTTGGATTCTTCGTTGGAGAACTTTGAAAGAGCCGAAAATTCTGGAGAAAATTGTGAGATTGACAGAGAAATCATGTTTGATAATGCGCCGAATAAAAACTCGGATTCTATAATTGCGGAAAAGGGGGATTGGTGATGACAACTTTACAGAGAGTTGAAAAGTTTTTGGAAAAAATTAAGAAAGAGGATAAAGAGATAAATGCTTTTTTGCAGATTCGCGACGAGAAAGAATTGATTGAAGGGGCGCGTGCTATTGACGCTAAGATTGGGGAAGGGAAAGCGGGAAAACTTGCGGGGAAAGTAATTGCAGTTAAGGCGAACATAAATGTTCACGGAATGAATGCTTCGTGCGCTTCAAAAGTTCTTGAAAATTATACTGCGCCTTATGACGCGGCTGTTGTTTCTAAAATTAAGGAAGAAGACGGATTAATTATTGGAATCACAAATATGGACGAGTTTGCGTGTGGTTTTTCGGGAGAAACTTCTGCTTTCGGTCCGACGAAAAATCCTTTGAATAAAAAATTAATCACGGGCGGTTCTTCTTCTGGTTCAGCAGCCGCCGTCGCTGCCGGATTTTGCGATATGGCTCTCGGTTCGGACACTGGTGGTTCAATAAGAAATCCTGCAAGCATTTGTGGCGTCGTTGGTTTAAAGCCGAGCTATGGTTCTGTCAGCAGATATGGCCTGATAGATTTGTCAATGAGTTTGGATCAGATTGGACCTATAGCCGGAAATGTTGAAGATGCTGCGCTTTTATTAGATGTTATTCGTGGTAGAGATACAAGAGATTCGATATCTATTGATTCTGAAAAATTAAATTTGAAAAAGATTAAAGAAAAACCGAAAGGAATTAGAATAGGAGTTTTGAATTTGGATGGTTTAAATGTAGATGAGAATGTTAAAAATTTGATTAATGAAAGAGTTAATGAAATTTCTAAGAAAAACGGTTGGGATGTTAAAAATGTTCAAATAAAGAATTTGGATTTGGCGGTTGAAACTTATTATCCTTTAGTTTATGTTGAATTTTTTTCGGGTACTCGGAGATTTGACGGACGGCGCTACGGGAAAAAAATTGAAGACTTCGCGGGGCCAGAAGTTTTGAGGAGAATTCTGGGGGGAAGCGAAATCACGAAGGCAGAACACAAAGGAAGATATTATGATTCTGCTTTGAAGGTAAAGAACTTCTTTGCTGAAGAATTTAAGAAAATTTTTAAAGAAGTTGATTGTGTTGTTTGTCCGACGCTGCCGCGTTTGCCATGGAAGATTGGAGAGAAAATTTCTGTTGAAGACGGTTACGCAATGGACGTTTTGACGATTCCACCGAATCTTGCAGGGAATTGCGCCGTGTCGGTGCCTGCAGGGGCAATTTCATTGGATGCTTTGCCCAGTGCCCACCCTCCCGCCCAAAAAGATAATGGGGTTCCTGTTGGGCTTCAAATAATTTGTGATAAATTCCAAGAGGAGAAGTTGTTAAGGATTGCGAAGGGATTTGAATAGATACATTTGCTGCACTCGTGATTTGTTGGCTCAAATCCGACTTCGTCAGGATTTTCACATTAATTGGATTAACGCGAAGAACCTTAACGGAGTTTAGTTCTGAGCAAAGTAAATTAGCGCGGAGCCGAAGGCGGAGCAGAACCCTTCTAACTTCTTTGGTTCTATAAATTCCATAGTAGTAACGCTACCATAAAATTTATAAAGCCCTTTTCCATGAAATTTCCATGGCACCAATTATGAACATACCAGATGAGGATGATTATCAAAAGATGGTCAAGGTAGCAGATGCTTTTGGAATAAATTATCTTAACCCTAAATCTCTAACTGAGCAAGTGGCAGAACTCAACACATCCGACTACATAGTAATTCCTCACGAATTCACAAATGGAAGATATTCTCGTTCGGTTGATCCTGCGAGATTGGCTTGCTCGTTTGCCGTTGAGCGCGCAGGAAAGTCATTGGATTTGGAATTAGCTAACACAGCAAGGGACTCTCTCGGCAGAGAATTTGTAGGAAACATGAATTGGCAGCAGCAGATGAACCTTCTCGATGCTCTCGGAGTTTCTGGAGTTCTGATTAATGTTAATGCGGACTTCTTGAGATTGCTTGACGAAGGAGCGGAGGGAAACATGCCTGTTTATGATGAATCTGGAAAGCAACTTAAGCCAAAATACCTTGCGCAAGTTAGGGACGATGTTGTTGAGATTATGTCTCCGTGGCGAGCAGAGCGGCTTGACGCTTTTTTTGAAAAAAGAGAAGACGGCCTTTACATTCTTACAAGAAACAAGACCGAAGCAGAAAAACTTTCAGAAGACACCTTAATGGAAGACAAAAGAATTTCTCTTGATTCTTGGATTCAAAATCCAACTCTTCAGGGTTTGCCAAGAACAGATGTTAAGAAAGGAAGTTTATCCTATTGGTATCCACAAGATGGTGCTGTCGCGGGGTCCGGTGCGGTTTCCTACTGGTCTTACTTCTTCTGCAACAGGTATCCGTCGGGCAGGTTCTCGATTCTCGGGGTAAGGGCTTCTAAGAAACGT
>JAHJMH010000027.1 GCA_018821425.1 Nanobdellota archaeon | reverse complement strand
CAGATATTAATTCATAAATTTCAGACGGCTTGCCGTCGCGGATTCTGCCAGAACCGTTTGTTGCGAATGGTTCGATGGCGTAAAGACCTTCAGAAATTTCGGTATCTCTACCGTCATCCACATTTGGAATACTTGTTCCAGAATGAAGTTCATATTGATTCATGCCATGTCCCGAGAGATTTATTACGGGGAAGAATCCGTGAGACTCAATTGTTTTTGAAATTTCAGCGCCTATCTCCGAGGTCGAAAGTGCCCCGCCCGCCCGCCCAAGGCGAGATTGAATTAATTCCAACGCAGCATTTAATCCATCTTCACTGGCTTTGATTAGATTTTTATTTTCTTCAGAATCCTCGAGATCAACGGAGAAGGCAGTGTCTGCAGTCCAGCCATCTATGTGAACACCGAAGTCAACCTTGATGAGTCCTTTTGCTAAAGTTTCATCTTCATGACTTGGAGTGTAATGCGCTGCGATATTGTTTATGCTAAGGTTTACTGGGAACGCAGGGTTTCCTCCGAGTTCGAGGATTTTTGTTTCAATCTTTTCGGCGATTTCAAGCAATGGAATTCCTGCTTTTACAATTGTCTTTGCAAAACTTTTAACTTGCGATGCTATTTTTCCTGCTTGGATTATTTCATCCTCATCTGTTTTTGACGTGCCTAATTTTTGAGAAGAATCTTTTTGAGTTTTTTGCTTAGGTAAACTTTTTGAAGAGTCCAGGTTTTTGGTCGTAACTGCTTTTTCTCCATTACTCCTGCCCGTGCTTCCACCGTATTGTTTTTCTGTCATTTTCTAAAAAGATTAGTTTGGTTTTTAAGGTTTGAGTTTTAAGGCTTTGGTTAAGTCATTATAAAATAGAGTAGCCACCTTATTTAAGTTAAAATGAGACCGTACAAAATAAGGCAGCTAATATGAGGAAGGAATCTGAACTTAAAATCTTTTGGGTTTCAGTGGCTTTGTTGAAAAATAAAAGAGCGGCTCCTTTAGGGAGCCTTAGATAGATTATCCTTCTGGAAACTCAAAATATTTTTCTACAGTTTTATTGATTCCTTCTTCCCCTTAAACAATAGTATGTTTCAGAAGGATTTAATTTTCTGCCGAAAATGCACTCTTTTTTATAACTTTGCGTTTACTTTTCAGGAGTAGTGAACTCCTCTAAAGTAATGACAATCGGAAGATTTAAATAGAATTGAGGGCTATTTCTTTTAAGTAAATCTGGATAAATATGAGATTTAATGGATTCGTGCCTCGGTTTGTGAACAAGGGTGATCCCTTTAGGGGGTATCTTTTGAAAATATTTGGATTTCGACATTCTAAGAAAGGTCATTTAGCTGTAAAGATGTTGACTCTTTTATTTTTAGTTAATCTATTGATTTTCGGAGTTTATGTTTTCAATATGTCGTCGAGCTATGAGACAACTGTTTCTGGGGATGCTATTTTGAGTAATAATAATGGAATAATCCGATTAGGCAGTTATTTGGATAACGGCGAGAAGATTTCATTGTCTCCAACATATTATAGTAATCCTAACACGGTGGCGAATGTTGAAGAGAGTAATACTGATTTGATTCAGATAAGTTCTTCTAACGCAAAAACTTCAAATAAAAAATCGAGCAGTTCAAGTTCAGCAAGTTCTGATTTAGGGAGCGCGGGGACTTCCACCGCTGGCACGGGTGAACAAGACATTCCTAAAACGCAAGCAGAACTTTATGGCGCGCTTCAAAAGGTTGCACTAAACCAACAAGCAGCAAAAACTATTACATACCAATATGGAGAAAGAAATCCAGATTTTAACGAGAATGGAATTGTGGACTTTCCCGATTTTTTGATGTTTGCAAAGAATTATGGTAAGACGACGGGCATGGCTGATTTTGATACTCGGTTTGATTTGGTTGAAGATGGAACGATTGGTTTTTCGGATTTTCTTAAATTCGCTCAGGACTATGGGAAAAAAGTGGAAAAGGAAAGCTTACAAAGCATACTTGAGATTCTTTTCAGTTTCACAAATCCTCCCTTAGAGACAGATTTTACT
>JAHJMH010000004.1 GCA_018821425.1 Nanobdellota archaeon | reverse complement strand
TTAGGATTTGAAAGGGCGAGCCCCAAGATTCCGCGGCGAGCCGCAGTTCATCGGGCTTTTTGCCAAGACGTTCCAGTTCCGCAAGTTGTTTTAAGGCTGTTTTTTCTTTCATAATCTCTATAAGGAAGAGGGGATTAAAAATTTATATAGATTTGTATCGCGTTAAGAATATGGGATTAAACATTGAAAAAATAAAGAAAGGTAAATCTGTCCGCGAATTGCTTGAGTTTGGTATTCTAAATATTGACAAGCCGTCGGGACCGACGAGTTTTGATATTTCTGATTTTGTTAGAAAATCGTTGAAGGAGTTGGGCGTGAATAAGACGAGTCATTTTGGAACTCTAGATCCTAAGGTAACGGGTGTTCTGCCGATTGCGTTAAATAGGGCTTGTAAGCTTACGGGATTTTTTCTAGGGGAAGATAAGGAATATGTTGGAATTATGAGAATTCATGAAGACACTGAAATTGAGAAAATTAGAGAAGTGATAAAAAAGAAGTTCATGGGAATCATAATTCAGAAGCCGCCGGTGAAATCGCGAGTGAAGCGGGAAGAGCGTGAAAGGGAAATAAAGTCTTTCGATTTGATTGACCGAGATAGGAAGGATATTCTTTTCAGAACAGAAGTTCAGGGTGGGACATACATAAGAAAACTCCTTGATGATTTGGGTAAAGAAATGGGAATTGGAGCACATATGCTCGAACTCCGTCGAGTAAGAGCCGGGATTTTTAAAGAGGACGGGGCCGTTTATCCGTCGGTGAATCTTTACGATTTAGAGAAAGCCATTAAAAGTTTTAAAGAAGGGAAAGAGGAAGAGCTTAGAAACATTATTATTCCTGCAGAAATTGTTTCTGAAGTTTATTCTGTTGTGAAAGTAAATAAAAAGCGCGAGGATGAATTTCTCACGGGGAAACCAATTCTTAAGGAAGATGTGAAAACGCGTAATGATTTTGAAGAAGGGAAAATAATTAGTGTTTTCTCTGGAGAAAGATTTATAGGAATGTATTCTATTGTAAAAGATGAGGAAATTTTTGCAAAGCCGAAATTTGTTTTGCAACCTATAAAATGAGAACATTTATTTATTTTTCAAACTCGGCCGCGACGTCGGGAAAGGCGCTGTCAGGGGGAAACGTCAATCTTATGAAAGCTGGGCGCATGGATATCGTGATTCATGTAATCATAAATGCGTTTTTTATTTCGCATGACATTCGGGATGATTTGAAACTTCATTTGATTTTTAACGGACCTCCGGACCCTCCGAGACATATTGAAATAAATATTACTCCCGAAATGAGTTTGAGCAAAAAAGATATTGGAACCTTTCTTAAGAAAGTTCTTTACAAATATCGTGAGGGAGGAAGGCATGAAGTTTTCCCGGGCTGTTTTATCGAGAAGAAAAGTTTTCTGAAAGTGATTGATGATTTTTTAGAAGAAGGGAAAAAAATATTTGTAATGGACAGGAAAGGGGCAAGTCTGAGAAATGTAGAAATTTCAGAAGATAGTGTTTTTGTTATCGGGGACCATGACGGACTTCCGAAAAAAGAACTTAAGAGATTAAAGAACCTTGAGGGAATACATAGAGTTTCCGTTGGACCGAAAATGTATTTTGCGAGTCAGGTTGCTACGATAATAAATAATGAGCTTGATATTCGCGGACTTTAGGTTTGCGCGCCTTCGGTGCGATTAATGATTATGAGAATGGAGTAAAATCACGCGGATTGAATTTACTTGTGTTTTTTGAGTTAACCGAATCTTTGAAAACGTTGCATCAGCGACGGCAAATTTTGTTTTTAGTTTGGAAGAATGTAACCTCCCGCATTAACCGCGCAGGTCGTAACGGGAGGAGATTGAAAAGAGGTTATATGAAAGTCAATTTTAAGTTAGTAAATTGAAGAAAACTGCTTATATATCGATTATGAAGGGAGAATTCGAATTGCCATTCCACAAGCTTTTTAAATGAAATCGCGCTTTTTTTCTAATGGTTAAGATTGTTCCGACGCCGGATTGGTTTCTTGGAAAAGACATTCTCATCGAGGCTTTCAGTTTTATTGTTCTAATAGTTTTTTGTGTTCTCGCGGTTAGAGCATACAAGCTCAAAAAAAATAAAGGACTTTTGTATTTGGGTCTTGGCTTCGGGATGATTGCGCTCGCACAGATTGCTTCAATTCTCACAAAGACTATTTTGTATTATGACTCTGCACCAGTTCAGGCACTTGGAAATGCAATAATCTCGAGCAAGATTCTAAACTCAGTGGATATCTTTTACTACACTGGATTTTTCTTTCAGCGTTTTCTAACTTTGTTGGGGCTGTTCACAATTTATAGACTTCCTCAAAAAAAGGTGATTAGCGGCGACTATCTGCTCATTGTATACTTCGTCTTGCTTTCTGCTTTGTTGAGTCAGAAACTCTTTTATTTATTCCATGTGACGGCATTCATTCTCTTGGTGCTGATAGTGGTTAACTATTCAATGATATACAGAAAAAACGGGTTTGCGAACACGAAGATACTTATTGTTGCATTTAGTATTCTCGCTGCAGGTCAACTAGTGTACCTTCTCTCGAGAGTTAGTGTCTTCTTCGCCGTAGGGAGCCTTGCAGAATTAGTGAGCTACACGTTACTTTTGGTTTTGATGATAAGAATACTGAAACATGGAGAAAAAAAGAGGTCGCATGGAGATAATATCAGACATGTTGGGAATAATCCGAGAAAAAGGCGGTAGCATTAAACCAACGCATCTGATGTATAAGGCAAATCTGTCGCATAAACAGATGAAATTGTATCTTGACGATTTAATAGAAAGGAAACTCGTTGCAAAAGAAGACGGGAAAAATGGCAATAGAATTATTATTACCAATCAAGGAAGGGATTTCATAGTTCATTATTCTAGGATGAGAGAGTTTGAGAAGACGTTTGGGTTGTAAGATTATTTCTTTTTATTCTTGGAGTTTTTTTTCTTTTTAATCTAATTCCAAGATAGATCCGCCCTAATGAAATTATAAAGATTACTCCCAGAGCGTATCTAGATGTTCCGATTCCTATTACTGCTCCAGTTATAATGGAAAAATATCCTTCGGAATCCAGCTGTTCCGTGTTTTCTTCTCCAGATTCATTTGTAAAAGATTCAGGAGTTTCAACAGCACAAGTTGTGCTTTCCAAAGGTTTTTGAAAAGCAGAGCAATAATCTTTAAGCTTTGTACAAGTTCTTGTTTCTATTCCATTCAAACATCTAGACCATTCAGTGCATTCCCATGTTGTTGTACAGCTACTTCCCCCTCCACCGCCTAATGATTGACCTGGGAGGGATACTGGGACTGAAGGCGTGTATGCTGCGAAACTTGTGAAGTGTAATGTCCAGATTATCAAATCGCTTCCATCATCAATATAACATTCTCTTGAATTAATTGAGTCTATGTTCGTAGGGTTTGTCTTGCTATTGCAAATCTGAGGTATATTCGTCAAAGATAAACCTCCTTGCGACCATGCTGCCTTTTTCCCCGCCATTCCGCCAAGTATCACCTTCACGGGTTGAGAGAAATTTAATTCAACTCCAGAACCTAAATCGATAACTACGTCTATACTTCCTGCGGAAGAATATGTAAATGTGGACAAGTTCAAGACTGGAAGATTTATTTTTCCATCCCATCCGGCGCCTCCGATGATTGTGGTATTCACAGGGATTTCTGCAGTGTAAGAAACATTTCCGGTTATTGTTCTTTGTAAGTTAAGTTTATTTGGAATGCTTACGTTTCCCGAAGATAAAAGACTATCTAAATTCAAGGTAATTTTTTGGGTAGATGAAATTGTGAAGGGAACCGAAATTATTTCGGTTGTACTCGCCTTATTGAAAACAATCTCTTCAGTTGTATTCTCAACTACGACTTCAAGGGTTGATGCATATTGTTGAGTCTGGTTCAAAACAGTTAAAGAAACATTTTCACTTACTGAATTGAATGCATTGTCTATCGCTGTGATTGTTAAGAAATTGGTTCCCATACTCAATGTGGAGATGTTTGTTAGATAACCAGAACTGTTTATCTCAAAGTTTGAATTGTCTATTGTAAAGTTGTATATTCCCGAAGAGTCTGTGGCGTTAACTTGATATGTAAAAATCTCGTTGAAATAAATTGAGGTGTTCGTGAGATTTTGAAATGCAGGGTTTAGAGTATCCATGGTGATTGTTTGGTTTAATGTTGAAATGTGTCCCATCGTATCTTCAAAAGTTATTTTATAATAAACAATCCCATCCGAATTTTCTTCTCCGCTTGAAGGATGTCTAAAATTATAAACTCCATCCGATTCAGCATCCCTGTAGGTGGTCGTCTGTTCGCCAATTCCCACGACTTCAAATTTAAATGCTCCTGAATTTTTTGGATTTGTTTCCGTAACATTAAAACTCAGGTCAACATATCTCTGGCTCAAATAATAAATCTCGTCTGCAACCCCTATGATACTAATATTCGGATAAATGCTATCGGCCCAGAATTCAATTGAACTTGAATTTAAATTTCCTGCTTGGTCTTGGACATATACTATCCAGGTGTTGTTTCCCTGGTTGAAGTTCACTCCAGAAAAGGTCATCGGATTGGTGCAATTTTCTTGTGTCGAGTTTGTTACTCCATTGTCTGTCGAGTACCAACACTGGTTTGGATAATCTTCAGAGTATAAAAAATTGATTGAACTTACTTCTTCCCCGTAGTTTTGGTTTAGGGGGTAATCTATTGAATTTATTATTGGGGACACATTGTCAACGTAGAAAGTCAAGAAGGAGTTATTTAGATCTCCTTGAGAGTTATTTACATAGAGAGTTAGATTATTTTGACCGTAAAAGGGGGTTAGAGAACTTGAGTTTGAATTACAATCAACATTTACTGGACTATCTTCGTTTAAAACAAACCAGCAACTGTCTATTGGAAAATCAGGAGCAGAATAAGTCCAATCAAAGTTTTCAATCTCGGAAGAATACCCCTGACTAGTCGGATAATTTATATTAATGTTTAAAGTAAGTGCTAAGACTGAGCTAATTAATACTAAACTTAATAAGACTAAGAACAACCTCTTTTTCACCATGAAAAAATTGAGTTGAGGACCTTTATAAAATTTCTCGGGGTAGAAGATACAGATTCTTCTTAGAAGTTATACATTATAATTGCCGCCCTCAATTTTTATTGCCTTTCCGTTTACTATCGCGTCGGCAATTTTTTTTCTTGCAGATAATATTGCGCGATGAAATGTTGGTTGGGAGATTTTCATTCTTTTGGCGCACTCTTTTTGTTCCAAACCCTCCAAATCCTTGAGTCGGACTGCTTCAAACTCCTCGACGGGTAACGTAACTTCTTCCAATTCCCTCAGAGGAATTCCCCTTGGCTTGAAATAAGTTACACTTGGATTAAATCGAACTCTTCTGCATAATCTGGGGCGGACCATATGAATATTTATTCATATTCTATTTAAACTTTATGAAAAAGAAAAACAAGAGATTATCTCAGTTCTTTCAGTCTTTTCTCCATCTCTTGTTTTCCAATTCAATTTCTTTTAGTTCTTCTTCAAGGATTTTCTTTTCTTCGATTTCAGTTAAAGTTTTCCTTCTGAATTCAAGGCCTCTTCCAAAGCCCATTCCACATCCTCTCCGCATTCCGCAACCGCAAGGTCCGAATCCTCTACCGGTGAGAGACCCTAATCCTTGAGGTCCTGTTCTGTCTTGCGCTGGCATTTTTCCTCCATGCTGGTTTAGTTATGAATATGTATTCATTATGTTATATAAATGTTTCGTTCGCTTGTTAATCATCGGGGAAGATAAAACTTAATAAATCCGTTCTTGTTCTTCATATTATGAAAAATGGGTTTCTTTTTGTAAAAAGAGACTACGATGGTAGAAAAACTTGAATAGCAATATATAAAAAAACTAAAAATGGAAAATTTCGGAGAAATTTTAAAATGAAAAAATCGGTTCGATTATATATTGAAGGAACGGTCCAAGGAATTTTCTTTCGCGGTTTTGTGAAAGAGAACGCTGAGCGTTATAATCTCAAGGGTTTCGTCAGGAATTTAGAAGACGGTCGCGTTGAAGTGTTTATCGAAGGCGACGCGAACGATGTTAACAAAATGATGGAAGTCGTGAAAAAAGGGCCAAAGCATTCTCAAATAAAACGAATTACAGTTAAGCCCGAAAGATTCCAAGATTTTAAAAGCTTCAAAGTTCTTCATATCTGAGTTGGTGATTTTAAAAAATACGCTCGGCTATACCTCGCAGATGGATGTTAACTCCGAAACTGGCTCTGCAAAGTTTCTTCGTTATTAAGAAAATTATCTAAAATAAAGTTATTATCAGTTTGAACTAACAGATATTTTCTCTCACAAATTATTTAAACAGATTCTTACTAGATAAAAAATGGGTCGCGAAGAGCAAATAATAGGCGAAAGACTGAGGAAAATTGACGAGTTGAGAAAGTCGGGCGTTAATCCATATCCGCATAATTTTGATAAGAAGAATTCTATTGGCGAATGTTTGAAAGCAAAGATGGGCGCAAAAGTCAAAACTGCGGGCAGATTAATGAATAACAGGGATTTAGGAAAGATTTCTTTTTCAAGACTTCGGGATTCTTCAGGAGAAATTCAAATCGTTTTCCAAGACGGTGAGTCGCCAAAAAAGTCGTTTGACCTTTTCAAAAAATATATTGATGCGGGAGACTTTGCTGGTGTAAGTGGAAAAATTTTTAAGACGAAGACTAAAGAAACTTCTATTCTTGTTGAAGATGTGGAGTTGCTTTCTAAATCGACGTTGCCGTTGCCCGCGAAATGGCAAGGGCTTCAAGACAAAGAGGAAAGATACAGAAAAAGATATCTTGACTTGATTATGAATCCGGGCGTTAAAGAAGTTTTTGATAAAAGGGAAAAAATATTTTCGGCGATAAGAGAGTTCTTGGTAAAAGATGGTTTCCATGAGGTTGAGACTCCTTACATACAGACGATTTACGGTGGCGCGAGCGCGAAGCCGTTCAAGACGCATCTTAACGCGCTTGACGTTGATTTATTTTTGTCAATATCTCCAGAACTTTATCTTAAGAGATTAATCGTTGGAGGT
This sequence comes from Nanobdellota archaeon, assembly GCA_018821425.1. GTDB lineage: Archaea > Nanobdellota > Nanobdellia > Pacearchaeales > GW2011-AR1 > ASMP01. The sequence continues at coordinate 3,611 of JAHJMH010000004.1, read as the reverse complement.
TATGAAAAAGTTTTTACTATCGCTAGGAACTTTAGAAACGAGGGAATAGACCGATGGCACAATCCAGAGTTCACGATGATGGAAATTTATCAGGCGTACGCAGACTACAATGATATGATGAATCTCTTTGAGAATCTTTACGAGTTCGTCGCGAAGAAAGTTAACGGAACGACGAAAATTGAATACAGGGGAAAGACAATTGACTTTAAAGCACCATGGAAGAGAATGACTATGGCTGCGGCTATAAAAAAGTGGGCAGAGATTGATGTTGAAAAAATGTCTGAAAAAGAACTTTTGAGTTTTATGGAAAAAAATCATGTTGCGAAAGATGGAGATTCGTGGGGCTGGCATGTCCAGAGTATTTTTGAGCATTTTTGCGAGGATAAAATTGAACAACCGACGCACATTATCGACCATCCTTTGGAAACGACACCGTTGTGCAAGATGCACCGAAAGGACAAGCTTTGCAGATTGATTGAAAGATTTGAACCTTTCTGCATGGGCGCGGAGTTGGGGAATTGTTATTCAGAACTTAATGATCCGGTTATTCAAAGGAAGCTTTTGGAAGAACAGCAAAGAGCTTTATCGGGGGGAAATGAAGAAGCGAATCCTCACGACGAAGATTTTATTAATGCGATTGAACAGGGCATGCCTCCGACGGGGGGGCTTGGAATGGGAATAGACCGGATGGTTATGCTGCTAACCGAACAAGAATCAATAAGAGATGTTATTTTGTTTCCGTTCATGAAGCCTGAGGGACACCTGTCTCGAACGCCGACGAGCACGTACACTCCCCCCTCCTTAAAGGAAGAGAAGAAAAAATGATAGATGCAAAATATTTTGACATTTTCGGTTTGGCTGGATTCCTAATCTTATTTTTTATTGGACTTTCAATAAGAAAAATGTTCAAAGGGAGAGCGTGGGCCGTGATAATAATTAGCTTAATCGGAATTGTTGTGGATGGCTATATTGTTCTGACTAATTTTGTGCTGAAGTAAAATGGAAATAAAGGTTACATCAAAAAAAGAGAGAATTGAAAAAATTTTAAAGACACATTTTGGGGCGAATGCTACGGATGAAAAATTTATGAAGCCAAGACTGAAGATTATGCTTTTTTACGCGGAAGAAGGAAAAAATATCTTGGGATTTTTGTATGCATATGATTTAAACGATGGTTACTTTCGTAAATGTATAATTGATGATGTCTCCACAGGGAAAAAGTTTGATAAAAAATGCGCAGAGAAACTTGTAAATAAACTAATTGCCTATTGTAAGAAAGAAAAAATTGAGGCAATAGGTGTTAACGTCGGAAGATATGAATATCCCGCCAAAACAGAATTAGCGCTCTATAAAAAATTAGGATTCGAGGTAAATAAAAATGAAGTTAGTGCGACGCTGATTTTAAGATAAAATGTCTTCATTACCAATAACTCGCGAACAGGCGCTTGAACTGGTGAAGAAAAATAATAGCCATGAGCAAGATTTAATTCATTATCTTGAATCTGAGACAGTGATGCGCGAATTGGCTGTGAAGCTCGGCGAAGATGTTGAATATTGGGGGATGCTTGGGTTATTGCATGATGTTGATTGGGGTTTGACAAAAAACGAAGAAGGCACGCATCTTAAGGAAGCGCCTGAGATTTTGAAGGGGGCTGGTTTTGATGAAGAGTTTATTGGAATAATTGTGAGTCATGGTTACGGATTTGAAGAAATTCCGGATTTGAAAAGTAAAGAAAGAAGTTCAAAGAAAGAACATGCGCTTGCAGCTTCGGAAACAGTTACGGGTTTGATTCATGCTTATGCATTGATGCGCGGCTCACGGATTTCGGACATGGAAGTCCGCGGATTAAAGAAGAAATTTAAGGACAAGAGATTTGCGGCGGCAATAAGGAGAGATATTGTAATGGAATGTGAAAAACTCGGGCTGACGCTTGACGAATTTTTGGAGATTGCGATAGAAGGAATTAAAAAAGTTAAAGATAAGATTGGATTGGAGTAACCAAAAAGGTTATAAATAAGCCTGACTTAGTTGGCATAAGATGGTTAATGCATTAATAAAACTCAGCGAAGATGCGAACAGAGTTCTGAACATAGTCAAAGCGAGATTCGGGCTTAAGGACAAAGGGGAAGCAATTGAGTTCATAATAAGCAAGTATTCTGAAGAAGAGAATGAGCCAGAGCTTAGACCGGATTTTGTAGAGAAAATTCGCAAAACCGAGCACCAGAAAGGATTTGAGTTCAGATCTGTGAATGAACTAAGAGCAAAGTATAATGGATAATGAAATCCACCTTGCCTTAGATAAGATACTGCACATACTTTCTAAGAAAGACAGAAACCAGCTGGACAAGATATTGAAAAAAATTGACGAGATAATTCGCTCAGAAAAGATTAATCATTATAAGAATCTTAGAAAACCGTTGCAAGATTATAAAAGAGTGCACATCGGACATTTCGTTTTGTTGTTTAACTTGAGAGAAAATAAAATAGTGTTTAGATATTACGATCATCATGATAAGGTATATAAGTGGAGACCTTGATTACATATAAAATGGCTCTAATAATAAAATCAAACATTCGAAAAGTTGTGAAAGAACTTGATAAAGAAAATTCAGTAAGTTCTGTTGCTGACGAAGTCGGAAGGGAGCTCGAAAGAAAAGTTGAGGATATTCTTGACGATGCGATAAAGCGAGCGAAGGCGAACGGAAGAAGGACTGTTCAGGCGCGGGATTTGTGATTAACATTGGGATTAAGAGATGTTTTCTGAGCCGAGCTGGAGGGAGCAAAATTGAGGCAAACCACAATTTTGCGACTGACCTCTGGCGAAGAAAATTTGGGAAAGCGAAGTGCAACGAGCTTTCCTCTTAATCGCTGTTAAATACCCCGACGACCAAAGGGAGGAGAGTGCAACGTGGTCGACTGACCGAAGGGAAGGAGAAGTTGAGAAAAATACGTCCAGAGAGCGAATGCGATACATCTATTTACACATTAGTTTAAGGCAGGACTTTTTGACTACGGCTTGGCAATTTTCCACATATCATTAAAGAATCTTCTGTAAGCATCAGCATTTTGTTTTGAATGAACGACAAAAGCAGTTGGAGTGTCGTGCCAAAGAAGAGTGGCTACTTTATCATCATAGATTATTAGGCCAGTAGGAACTGCATGAGTTAGATATTTGATTTTTACATTAGGATTTTTGCCATATTCTTTAGTTAAGAATTTTCTTTGATGCTCTAAACCGATGAGTTTAGTTTTTATTTTCAAGTCTTTCCGCTTAGCATCATAATTCTTAAAGAAAATGTTTACTTGTTTATTTTTGTACTCTTCTCCTAATGTAAAACCAATAAAATCATCTTTGCTTTTATAGAGAACATCTAATATCTCATCATAAAGAGTTTTAATTCCGTTAAATGTTTCATAGACAGTAGCATATTGTTTAGCTTCTGATTTTTGTTGTGAAATGAGAACAGGAATTAACTCTTTGATCTCTTTTTTTTGAGTATGCAGTTTCTTCTCTCTATCTTCAAGATAATTAAGAATTCTATTTGGGTTTAAGACCTGAAAATATTTTGTTCCGCTTTTAATTACATGAGTAATGAGTCCTTTCTCTTTG
>JAHJMH010000026.1 GCA_018821425.1 Nanobdellota archaeon | reverse complement strand
TCCAATGCCCTTGACTTTTAGTCCTAATTCTCTTCCAGAGTAGAAAACTAAAATTCCAAGAAGAATGGCTCTGCTGAGAGCTGTTGCAAATTCAACTCCCGCAATCACCCAAATAGGGTTTGAGATGAATACTTTTATCACAATATAATTAAACACAACCTAAAGGGAGGGAGACATACCTAAGAAAATTAGAGAAAAAGTTAGATGATGTTTCTTAATTGATCAACAATCCTCTTTGGAAAAAAACTTAGAATGTAATAAAAGAATAGTCTTTTTTCAAATCCGTATCTTTTAAAATAAGTCCTTACATTTTTACGAACATCTTCGGATAGATTGTCCTGAAATTGGACAAGTATATTAATTTCGTGATGGTTTTTTTCAAAGTCTATATTCCCTTTTTCTTTTGGAATTTTTTCAGAAGCAAGTTTATTGTAGTCATCTCTTCCTTCTTTCGATCTTTGCTTGTAAAACTCTCTCGCTTTTTTGTAGAAGAAAGATTGATCTGGTTTTGTTGATACAAATGAGTTTTTGCTTATTCTATATTTTATCAGAAAATCAGAAAGATTAGTTATCTTCTTCCCTGAACTGAGAGCCCTTAGATAAAAGTCATAATCTTCAGAAGTCTTGAATTTTTCTCGATAAGATAATCCTTCATTTCTAAATACTATTGAAGAATGTATAATAGAATTGCTCTTTCCTAACTTTTTCCTTACCCTTGAAGGATTATCTTGTTTTCTAAAGCTCCCCATCCTCTTCCCCTCTTCGTCAATTACTATTGCGGACCCTCCAAGTAGGAATATCTCAGGATGCTTCTCCAAATAATTATACTGTATTCCCAACCGATTTGGTAAAGATATGTCATCAGCATCCATTCTGGCTATGTATCTTCCACTTGCTGCTTTTAATCCTTTATTAAGAGTTTTTTGGAGCCCTAAATTTTTAGCATTATTTATTAGAATTATTCTTTTATCCTTTCTCGCGTATTCTTTAATTATTTTAAGAGAATTGTCCATAGAACCATCATTTATAATTATAAACTCAGAATCTTGGAATGTTTGACTCAATATCGATTTGATGCTTTCATCAAGAAACTTTTCCGCATTGTAAACAGGCATTATTACTGAGATTTTTGGTACCATGTGAGTTAAAGATTTTTTGGTAAAGATTAATCTTTTGTAATCTTTCTGACTACGTCGGAGAATGCAGGTCTCGTTATGAAAACTCCTGCAGTTATTCCTATTATCGTCGTGAATGCGAATCCTTTCAGAAGTCCGGCGCCTGCCCAGAGAAGAGGGAACATAGCAACAAGTGCGGTGAAGTAGGCCCCCATGATTATTGAAAAGGCGCGTTTGAGTCGCTGACCAAGACTCAAGAATTTTTCACGTTGAGACTCATCAAGGATAACTATCTGATCGTCGAATCCAGTTCCTATTGTCGCGAGAATTCCTGCAATGCTGGGAAGATCTAGATTCCAACTAATTAATGATGCGATTCCTAAAATGATTATGATTTCTGAAAAACTCGTCAAGACCAACGCAAGAGAAGATTTGAAATTTCTATATCTTGCAAACACTACTAGAGATGCTCCTAAAAGTGCAAGGATTCCTGCAAGAATAATTGCTCGTGTGAAATCTTTTCCAAGAACTGGTGAGATTGAATCAAGCTTTACAATTTCTAGTTGGAATGGAAGACTTCCAGTTACAAGAACTGTCTGAAGATGGTGCATAGATTCTTCTGCTGAAACTACTGCCTCATCTCTCGTCGTTCCGCTTGCGCCCCCAGAAATAGAAATTCGAGTTTCGACTCTTCCCTTAAGACTTTCACTAATTTGAAGGCTATCTACTAAATTATCGTCGAGATAAAGGTCGAGAGTTTGAGTTAGGTATCTCCCCTGAGGAGTTGCTTCGGAAGGGATATCTTTTGTTATTTCAGCGTGTCTTTCTGCAGCAGAGGGATTTAGGAATATGCTAAATCTGAAATTACAAGACCATCCCGTTTCAGATTGACCACAGGTTTCAATGTAAGCACAACTAGAATCTCTGCAAACTGAAGAGATATCTTTTTCTCCGCCGACGAAGACGGTGGCATTTCCAATTTTTGCCTCAAATTTTCCTTGTTGAGAAATTAAATCTTTGATATCAGATGGGCTTGCACCGGCTGCTTCAACCAACATAAAATTATTCCCTTCCAAATCTGAAACTTGTCTTACTTTGATATCCGAAAGGCCAAACTCATTAAGTCGGTTTTGAGTTATGTCCACCAACTCCGTTGCCTCCGCATCTGAAAGTTCTTTGTCTTTCGCTTGGACCAAAGCTCTTGAACCTCCGATAAGGTCTAAACCTAGTTTGAGATTTGTAGACGGAATTTCTGAAACGGTTATTTGAGGAGATTCGTTTGAAAGGAATATCACTTCAGAGTCTTTGGTGATAATGTCTGTCCTAACCGGTTGGTTTGAAACAAACTTGTCCTGAAAAGATGCAATGAAATCTGAAACGTCATTGATTTTTTTTCCGTCGACGGAAATTATTATCTGGCCTTCACGAAGTCCTTGGTCAAAAGCAGGGGAAGTAGGATCTACACTTGTTACAAGAACTCCTTTTTGTAAGAATGCTGGCGGAAATCCGACGACGCTCAAGATTGAAAAAAACACGACGATAATTAGCAACCAAATTTTCCAAGTCAATCTAATTTTCATTTTTGACTCCCTTCCTTAGAACATACCATTTCAATATTGAAACGTTGGTTATCCATGTATTTAGTATATCAAAGGCAAGACCAATCACAAGTATGATAAATATTATTGAAAGAACGTGAGAGATTGGATTTACGACGACAAGGGCAAGTATAACTGCTACAAGAGACGTCAGGGTCATTGTTATTCCAGTCTTGAAAGCAGAATAAATTTTATTATTCAGGGATCCTTCGTGTCTTTTCAGAACGCGATTCGTCAATAGAATATCTGTGTCGACAGAATAACCAATGAGCATAAGAAACGCCACGATTCCTGCAGTGGAAATTCTAACCTCGAAGATATTCAGGACAGTGAGAGTCATAAAAATATCTGCTATGGCAGAGAGAACAATTGCTGCCGAAGGAATAAATGTTCTAAAGATTAAGAAAACGACAATGGCCATAAAGATTAGTGCGAGTATAATTGCGATTAGAAGTTGCTTGAAGAAGTTGTGGCTTAGTGCACTTCCAGTGAATTCAAAACTACTGTTTTCTTCCGTGAGTTTATAACCGAAATATTCTTCAAGAACGATCTTCGCAGCATCCATGTCTGAAGTTGTTTCGACGGTAACTGCTTTTTGTTGTCCTGTGACTAAATCTGAAATTTCCCTAATAATCATCCCTTCAAGTTTTCCAGAAAGGGAAAGTTCAAGATTTGTTACGTCTGTCTGCCCGTAAACCGTGACAGAGGTCCCCCCTGTTAGAGTTATGTCTCTGTAAATAAAATCTCCGTTTGAAGAATAAAAGAAAAACATATATGCTAAGCAAAGGACAAAGATTATCAAGGGAATTAGTAAAAGTTGCTTGTAGTAACTATCGTGGAACTTTCCTAATCTGTTTTTCAAATTTTCTTTTGTTTCTGTCATTTTATGAATGCGCCGGCCGGGAAACTCCCAAGCCTGCTCGAATTTTTATTTTTGCCTTCGAGATTTAATCTCGCAAACTTGCCCTGCTCCCAAGTTCTCTCGGACATTTAAAGATTGCCATTGGAATATCATCTCGCAAACTTGCTCGGTCGAACCGCGGTTCTCCTCCCGAATATGCGCCGGCCGGGAGTCGAACCCGGGCAATTTGCTCTCTTCAAAAAGATATCTTTCTTGGAAGGCAAATGTCATACCGCTAGACCACCAGCGCTCAAAATAGATAGCGAGATTTCGTTTAATAAAGTTTGCGAATCGCTAGGAATTTATGCCCGGGACAGGATTTGAACCTGCGACCTAAAGGTTAGGAACCTTTCGCTCTATCCAGGCTGAGCTACCCAGGCGGTAAGGAAACTTTGGTTTCCTTGACACTCAACCTTCCTTTAAATTACTGCTCGATGCTGATGTGCCGATGCGGAAAGAAGGATTCGAACCTTCGTAAGCACTAAGCTACGAGAGCCTTAATCTCGCCCGTTTGACCACTCCGGCATTCCCGCTTGAAAATATAAATTTTCTGACCTATAAAAAACTTTATAAACGCCACTAATCATTGATTTCTGAAGACGGTCATAGTAGTCGCGAAATACCCGATCCCTTTCCGAACTCGGAAGTCAAGACGATTACGCCACATGCGTTAGTGTCCACAAGATGCGAAACAGTGGTGCTGTCTTCACTGATTTTCTAGTTAATTTTAATAACACAAATTGCTTCTTTAGATTATGGGCAAAGGAAAATCTAAAACAGATATAATAAAAGAAATTGAAGAATTTTTTTTAGAAATAAAAAATAAAACTCCGAAGAAAATAAAAAAATTAGCAATGAGATATAACGTTCCTCTTAAGGAGAAGAGGAAAACTTTTTGCAAAAAATGTTTTACTCCCTATGAAAATCCAAAGATTAGAATCAAAAATAAAATAAAATCAGTAACTTGTGAAAATTGCGGAAGTGTTTCGCGATGGAGAATAAAATCTAACTCTTCTTGAAGTTGCTTAACAGTTCGATATAATCTTCTTGTCCAAGGAACATCGATTTACAGCAGTATCTTTCAAGTCCGAGCTCATCAAGAACAATTTTTGCAGATTCTCCTTCGGCTACTCGCTTCTTGAATTCTGCCCAAAGATGAGCAATTGGCTTTCCGCAACTAAAGCATCTGATCGGGATTATCATGTTAATAACTCTTTGAGATTGTTTTTAAACCTTGCCCTGCGTCTCTGAAGTGTGCTCCCACCAGACATATGTCCTGTGGCTATACACCCTGCGTCTCTGAAGACTCTTACGGAGTAAGTGCAAATCTTTAAAAACATTACAAATCAAGAAATCAAGAAGAGGCTGAAAAATGAAAAAATGTATTTATTGTAAAACAGATATTCCTGACGAGAGCGTAATTGATTTTTGTTCTAGGTGTGGAATCGGTGTCTGGGGAGAAAAGATGTTCAATGCAATAGTCAACAATATGGAAGAGGCGCGGAGCAAAGGAGATTTAGTCCATACAAACTTTCCTGGACCTAGAGACTAACCTTTGAGGATTTCAGATTTCTTTATAAAGGATAGTTTTTTAAATGGAATGAATTTGAGTAACTCATGGGTAAGAAATCAAAAAGTATCAGAACTAAGGGAAAACTACAGCTTAGTAGGTATTTTCAAGAGTTTAACGAAGGAGATTTAGTATCTGTAGTTAGAGAAAAATCTGTTGAATCCAGTTTTCCGGCAAGACTTCAAGGCAGAACTGGCAGAGTAGAATCCAAACGCGGAAGATCATACATGATCAAATTGAAAGATATAAATCAGGGAAAAAGATTTTTAATCAAACCAATACACCTAAAGAAAGTTGGAGAGCCGAAACTTCTCGAAATTCAAAAATAAAATGATAAAAAATAGAGAACCATTAAGTATGGCAGAGGTAATGAAGTACCTACAAGGAGATACTGAATCTGACGCTGAAATTGCAAAATTCATAAAAAAATTTGTGAAGACCGACGCTAAAGATGCGGAAGAACTGAAAAAAGAAATTGAAGGTCTGCAACTCGTAAAGATAAGATCTGCAGAAACTACAAAGATAATTGACTTTCTCCCTAATAATCCTGAAAATCTAAATAAAATTTTTAATGACGTAAGCCTTGACGAAGATGAGACAAATAAGATACTTGAAACAATTAAAAAATTCAAATAAGCAAAATGGAAAAAGAAGAACATGCAATAGTCTTAGAGTATTTACCAAATGGTTACCCGTTGGAAGGAAAGAGGATGCCGATAGCTCAGGCTATAGGCGAATTGAACCTTACCCTTTTGGAATTGGTTCCCCGTAGAGGTATCCCCCTGGAAATTGGAGAGAAAGTTTATATTGGGGAAGGTAAGAGAGATAAAGTGTATTACATTCTCGGCAGACTCAACCGCGAGAAAATAACCGAAGCCGCCAAAAGTCAGCTTCAAGAGTTCATAAACAAAACGGTTAGCGAAAGAGAACCTGAGTTCGTTGACTTTTTCAACAAAGCTGAAGCAATCAATAAGAGGATACATCAGATCGAACTTCTCCCAGGATTTGGAAAAAAGCACATGAATGAAATCCTGAAAGAAAGAAAAGAAAAACCTTTCGAAAATTTTAAAGAAATGAAAAGGAGGATTCCAAATCTTCCTGACCCTGCAAAGGCAGTTGAAAAAAGGGTAATTGAAGAACTCATCGGGTTTGAGAGACAAAACCTATTCACAAAATAAAATGATTGAAGAAAAAACACAACAGCAACAGGAAATAGAGAAGGGTTATAGTGAAAGAATAGTCAGAATTCTATCTAAAGACATAGAAGGGAATACCAAAATTTTAGCAGGTCTTACAAAAATAAAGGGCATCTCTTGGAGTTTCGGCAATGCGGTCTGCAAAGTTCTCAACATCGATACTAATAGAAAAATTGGGTCTCTAACTCCTGAAGAAATAAAAATAATCTCCGATTTTGTAAAAAATCCAAAAGTTCCAGTGTTCATCCTCAATAGAAGATTTGATCTGAACACCGGCGAAGACCACCATTATGTTGGGACAGACTTAGAATTAAAAAATGAGTTTGACATTAAGCGACTTAAAAAAATAAAAAGTTATCGGGGAATAAGACATGTTGCTAATCTTCCTGTAAGAGGTCAAAGAACGAGAAGTAATTTCAGGGCAAACCGAAAGCGTGGAGTCGGAATTAAAAGTAAAGGAAAGAAGGCTGAAGAATCAAAAAAGGAGTTTAGTAAAAAATGAAAAGGCAACACAAACAATATTCAAAACCGAAGAGACCCTTCGACAAACCAAGGATTGATGAGGAAGCAAAAGTGAAAGAGGAGTTTGGATTAAAAAACAAGAAAGAGATTTGGAGAGCAGAATCTCAGATTAAAGTTATAAGAGAAAGAGCAAAAAAACTTATTCCGGCTTCTCCCGAAGAACAAAAAGCTCTGTTCAATAAATTAAAGAAAACGGGTTTTAAGGTGGATTCTATATCTGACGTTCTCTCCCTAACTAAAAATGACTATCTTAACAGAAGACTTCAAACAATAATCTTCAAGAAAAAACTTGCATCGACACCAAAAGGTGCAAGACAACTCATCACTCACAAAAAGGTTCTGGTAAAAGGAAATGTTGTGAACAGCCCTTCTTATCTTGTTTCTCTTGAACTTGAAAACCAAATATCTCTAAAGAAAGGAAAACCGATTGAAGTCAAAAAAGAAATAAATCAGGCACCGGAGGCAAACTAATGGCGGAAAAGGCATTACAAGAAATAGCAGACCAAATGAAAAGTTCTGAGAGCTCGAAGATGAAGGAAAGGGGAACTGTAGAAGGTGTTCTAAACATTTACACATCTTTTAACAATACAATTGTCCACGTTACCGACATGGCTGGTAAAACTATAACCAAGGTGACTGGCGGCATGGTGACTAAACACGGGCGACTTAAAGCAAACCCGACTATAGCAATGTTCATCGCAAAAAGAGTTTCTGAAAATCTTAAAGAGAAAGGAATAGGTTTACTTTATTTTAGAGTAAGAGCGAAAACGGGAAATCCTGCCCCGGGACCTGGAGCAAACGCGATAGTAAAAAGTATCTCGAGGGAAGGATTTAAAATAGCAAACATTTTAGACATGACAAGGTTCCCTCGTGGGGGTCCAAAGAAGAAAGGTGGTCGAAGAGGAAGGAGACCTTAAATAAAATGGACAAATTAGAAAAAACTGAAAACAAAATTGTATTTACGACAGACATAGATGAAACGCTCGCAAATTCAATCAGAAGATATGTGAATCACATTCAGATAAATGCTGTCGATGAAGTTGAGATTTCGAGGAATGATTCTGCTCTTTATGATGAAACAATCGCGCACAGAATCGGACTCATCCCCCTAAAAGCAAAAGCTTCAGGAAAGAGTGGAGGAAAGTTAAAACTTGAAACAAAAAAAGAAGGATTTGTTCTCTCTGGAGATTTTAGCGGAGACTTTGAAGTTGTTCACAAAGAAATTCCAATCACACTTCTCTCTTCAGGTCAAGAGATGGCAATCACTGCGATAACAAAAGAAGGGACTGGCGCAGAACATTCGAAATTTTCTCCTGGTTTGATGTTTTATCGAAATGTGACTGAAGTAACTCTCGATAAAGAATTCCTCGAAGAAGTCAGAAAAGTATGCCCTGGAATAAAGATTGTTGAGAAAGGAAACAAAATCACAATAAAGGACAATGGAAAAGATGAAATTGCAGACGTCTGCGAGGGGATTGCAAACAAAAAAAGGAAAATGGCGGATGTTGAAGTTAAGGATGAACTTGTGGTCACCGTCGAGAGTTTTGGTCAAATTGAGGTAGCGGAAATTTTTAAGAGGTCTATTGAAACCCTGAAGAAGGATTTGAATGAGGTAGGAAAGCAGGCTTCAAAGGCATTATAGGTATATTTTAAAAATAGGTTGTTTTAGTATTCTTATTAGTATTTTGCGCGGGTGTATCTGATGTCGCCAATATTTTTTGGCTCGTCAATCCCCCGATACTTTAAGCGGGTGTGCCGGAGTGGTCAAACGGGACAGACTCAAGATCTGTTAGCTTAGTGCTTACGAAGGTTCGAATCCTTTCACCCGCATGAATGGAATTAGAAATAGGAACTGAGGAAAGATTTTTGGAATTTGTTTCAAAATCTAAAGGCAAAAAGATTGCTTTAATAAGTCACACCGATCTTGACGGAATTACTTCTGCAAAAATAGCTAATGAAATTTTTCATGCGGACATCTTTAAGTTTGTTGAGTATACCGACTTGAATATTAAATTAGCAGAAGAATTGAAAAATTTAGGTGTTGAAAGAATTGTTTTCACAGACATTAATGTTCAAGATGAAAAGTTTGTTGCAGTTTTAGAAAGTTTTGCAGAGGTTTTGATAATTGATCATCATAAAACAAGCGACCTGAATTCGGAGAAAACATTCTTGATAAAAGGAGAGAATGGCTATTCTGCAGGATACTTATGTTATGAACTTTTTTCAAAGATTAAAAATTTAGAAAAATTTGACTGGCTTGTTGCGTGTTCGTGTATTTCTGATTATTGCCATATCAAATCAGAGAAGTGGTTAAATGAGATTATGAAGAAATATGCCGATAGTTTGGAACATGTTGATGGTTATGTTAGGAAGGGGGGAGAATTCTGGGAGTTGCAAAAAACACTTTCGATGGCGCTTATTTACTTCAAAGATAATCCGAAAAAAGTTTATGATTCTATTGGCGAAAACTTTGGCGAAATAGGAGATTTGGAAAAACATGCGCAAGAGGTCCAATCCGAAATTGATAATGCTATTAAAAATTTTGAAAATGAACGGGAAGAATTTGAAGAGGGCTGGTTTTACGAATTCGATTCAAAATTTGGAATCAATTCAATTGTTTCAACAATTCTATCTTCTTCAGAAAAGGATAAAGCATTTGTTCTTATTAGTCCTTATAAAAATCTTTATAAGATTAGCATTCGAAGACAGGACAAGAATTTTGATTGTGACAAATTTGTTAAGAAGTTGATGGAGGGTTTTGAAGGTGCTGGGGGTGGCGGCCATGTTCCTGCGGCGGGCGGTTATTTTATGAAAGGGGATTTGGAAGAGTTTAAGAAAAAATTAGGAATCAAAACCTTTAAATAAGCAAATCAGCCTAAAATTATGTACCTGCGAGTAAATCGCGTTAGCAGGAGAAAATTCTTCTGTTAAGATAATAAAATGATTAAAACAAAAACTAAAATAGAAAAGCAACTTCAAAAGAAAACTGGAAGTGTAGTTGAAACTGTGATTGCCGCAAAGAAGGAAAATGGCTGGATGGAAGTTGCAAGCATTCTCTCTGGTTCAAGAAAAAATTCTTCAAATCTAAATCTGAGTGAAATAGATGATAAAGTTAAAGACGGTGAAAGTATTGTTATTCCAGGAAAAGTTCTTTCAGGGGGAGAATTGAATAAAAAGGTTAAGGTCGTCGCCTTCGGATTTTCGGAAAAGGCCAAAGAAAAACTATTAAAGTCAAAGATTCAGACCTCATCTATAATTGAAGAAATTAAAAAAAATCCTGAAGCGAAAGGCATTCGGATTTTGAGAAAATAAAATGAAAGTAATAGATGGGAAAAATGCGGTTATGGGAAGGCTTGCGAGTTACGTCGCTAAAGAAGCTCTGAAGGGCGAAGAAATTGCAATAGTTAATTGCGAACAGGTTATAATCACTGGGAATCAAGTGGACATCAAAGATAATTTTGAAAGAAAAAGGGGCCGGGTTGGTTCTGGCCAAAAAGGTCCAAAGCATTCTCGAGATTCACAAATGATAGTAAAAAGGGCCATAAGAGGTATGATGCCTAATCACAGGTTTGGAAGGGGAAAGGTGGCTTTCGGAAGAATAAAATGTTATGTTGGAATTCCCCCTGAATTTGAAAAGGAAAAAAAGATTGTCGGCGGGAAAGAAGTAAGATCCAGGTCAATTCAGGTTGGAGAACTGAGGAAAATAAAATGAATAGTAAAGTAATCACATCAGGTAAGAGAAAACGTGCGATTGCGAGAGCAATTGCCACAGAGGGTGCAGGAAGGATTACGATAAACAAAAAACCTTACGAAATTTTCAAGTTTTTAGATAAGCTTAAAATCGAAGAGCCGTTAAAAATCGCCGAACACATTCTTGGAAAAATAAACTTTGATGTTGCGATAGATGTTCATGGTGGCGGAGAAAAGGGGCAGATAGATGCTGCGCGAGTTGCACTTGCGAGGGCGATTGTTGAGATAACTAAGGATAAGGATATCGAAAAAGCGTTCCTTGATTACGACCGGAATCTTCTTGTCTCAGATGTTAGAAGGAAAGAAGCCTACAAGCCCGGAGACAGTAAGGCAAGAAGAGGAAGACAGAGTTCTAAGAGATAGTTATTTTATCCCTCTTGATTCAAGTTGGTTTTGAACGTGATTAAAAAGTGTGGATGAAATTATTTCTTGATGGTTGCCTTCATAAATTTCATTGTTGAATTTAATTTTTCCAAGATAGGTAAAGTTTCGAAGAACTTTTTTTAGGCCATTGACGGAAAGTTTATGTTTTTCTGCAATTTGTCTCAAACTTATTTTGTTGTCGAGAAACTCCTCAAATATTTCTTCAATTTCTCTGGAATTTTCGGCAGGGACGAGTTCTCCGTTTTCAATTTTATATCCGAAAGGCGCACGCGACATGAGGTTTCCCTTTATCGCTTTTTTTATCATGCCTTTTTTCTGTTTCTCGCCAGGATTGAAATGTTTTCTGAATGTTTCTAAGAGAAAACCATCTATTTTTTCTCCGACATATTCTGAAAATGAATCTTTATCCTCTGGTGCCAGGTGAAAACAAAAAGGGCAAAGAGGTGAACCAAATTTTTCTCGATTACATGCAGAGTCGTGGTCGCATTTTTTACAGTTCATGTTTTCTAGAAGATAATCAACTTTATAAAATTGGTTCTCTTTTAACGAGATAGATTTTTATACGGGTTTTTCTTAATATCAAAAAGGTGATAAAATGGGT
The DNA here is from genome assembly GCA_018821425.1 of Nanobdellota archaeon. GTDB lineage: Archaea > Nanobdellota > Nanobdellia > Pacearchaeales > GW2011-AR1 > ASMP01. The sequence goes on along the minus strand of JAHJMH010000026.1, from coordinate 14,478 downwards.
TCAGTATGGATTCTTCTTGCGGCGCTGGCATGGTTCTTTGTGGGATATAGATTTTACAGTAGATTTATAGAAAAAAGATTAAAAGTTAGTGACAAAAATAAAACGCCAGCGACTTCGCATAAAGAGGACGCGGATTATTCTCCCGCGTCGAAGCCATTTTTAATTGGTCATCACTTTGCTTCAATTGCGGGAGCAGGGCCAATAATCGGACCGATTCTTGCGATTCTTTATTTTGGTTGGGGGCCTGTTGTTGCATGGGTTCTTCTCGGCTCGGTTTTAATCGGAGCAATGCACGATTACACTTCTCTTATGGCTTCTGTAAGAAACAAGGGAAAGAGTGTCTCGGTTATCGCAAAAAACTATCTTAGTTCAAAAGCAGGCTGGGTCTTTGGATTGATGATTTGGCTCACTCTCGTTTTAGTCATAACCGTTTTTAGCGTTTCTGCTGCAGATAGCATCGTTGATAAACCCGATTTAGTTATCCCGTTGTTGACAATAACTGTTATTGCGGTTGTTCTCGGATTTGGCGTCAAGAAATATAACTGGAATTATAAATACGCAAGCATCATAGCAATAATTTTAATTTTCTTCTCTGTTTGGGTCGGGCACAATATTCCTGTGAGCTTCGGTATTGAAAATCCTGTGCTTCTGAAAAATATTTGGGTGACTGTTATCTTTGGTTATGCCCTTCTTGCATCTATCGCACCAGTTTGGATTCTTTTAAGACCGAGAGATTATCTCAGCGCGATACAAATGACCCTCATACTTGTTCTTGGATTTGTTGCAATTCTCATAGCGAGGCCCGCGATTAATGCCCCGATTTATATTTCTGGTAGCATTTTCCCAATCTGGCCAATTTTATTTATAACCGTCGCGTGCGGGGCGATATCTGGATTCCACGGTCTCGTCTCTTCCGGAACAACGAGCAAACAACTTGCAAAGGAAAGTCACGGTCGAGCGATTGGCTATGGGGGAATGCTTCTTGAAGGACTTCTCGCGATTCTTGTAACTATTGTTGCAATATCTGGATTGAGTTGGGGCATTGGAGAAGGAACATTCCAAACGGCACTAGAAAAAGGATGGATTGTGCTTTTCTCTACCGGGTTTGGAAACATCGTCGGAAACGTTATTCCGTTCTTAACTGTTGGGATAGCGGGCCTTCTAGGGGCATTTATGGTAAATCAGTTTATACTAACTTCCGTTGATACCTCCACTCGTTTAGGAAGATTCATAATATCGGAGAGTCTTTTTCCGAAATTAAAGAACAAATTTTTAACAACAATGATAACTCTTATTCCTGCATGGCTTCTCGCGATTACGAATAGTTACGAAACAATGTGGCGGCTCTTTGGAACGTCCAATCAGCTAATAGCATCCATCACGATGATAAGTGTCTCTTCCTATTTTGTATCTAGAAAAATAAAAGTGAAATTCATATTGATTCCTGCGCTGTTTGTTCTCGCGACAACTCTCTCCGCACTTCTTTACTTGACATTCAGAACAGGCGGATACTTTGGAGAAGGAAAGTATGCGCTCGTGGCAATCTCAATGATAATGTTCGTCCTCGGTCTTTTCGTCGCGAAAGAGGGTTTTGGCGCTTTGATAAAAAGAAAAGCTTAGATTCGGGGTTTCATTAATTCTCTTTGATTAATAATCATAAGTATGACTGAGGGAATTATGTAAAGCCAGTTTGAACGAATGAATGCGAGAGCGAGGAATCCTAACGCGACAAGGGAATTAAAAACAATATTGTAATTCGGTTTTCTTTTCTTTGGCATTTTAGTTAAATTTGAAAAGATACTTTTTGAGATTAATCTTTCCGTTTAGGACATCAACATCCTCGGATTTAAGTAATTTTATTTTGATAGGAGTTCCTGCGGCGAAGCCGCCGACTTTTCCATCAGAACATACGACACGATGGCAGGGAACAAGTTCTGACTTTTGAGGAGAGCCGCCCGCCCGCCCCAAAGCGCCATAAGGATTTTTGTTCATCGCGTTTCCTACAGTGCGATAAGCCTTTGATCCTAATGCTTTCGCCAAAGATTTGTAAGTTGTGACTTTCCCTTTTGGAACTTTTTTGAGCAGGGAATAACAGCGCTCGTTGAAGTTTTTTGGTTTCATTAGATAAAGTTTAATTGCTCGCTCGAAAATCTTTTTTAGATTTCCTGTTTTTCGGGCATTTTTTATGAAGACAAGCCCTGTTTAAAATATTTTGTTATAATCAAAAGAGAATTAAGATCAGAATCGCAAGAATTCCCATGTTCGCGAAGTCTGCTATTGAGGTTGTCAAAGGAATTAGGAAGTTATTAGGATCTTCTTTTCTTTTGTAAAGGGATAATCCTGCGAGTATTGCGATGAAGAAGAGAATATTGGCTAAAATTGTTGCATCTATAAGAACAATGAAGAAAACTTTCAGACCAACGTCGAATGAAATGCCCTGAGAAAAGTAGGTTATCGCAATTGCTATTCCTGAGCTCATGATAACTCCCATGAGAGTAATAATCATTATTTGGACGAAAAGTTTCTTTAAATCTGGATCCTTCCACCATTTTTTATTGACTTGTCCTTCATAAAGCATTGTTGAAAATCGAGAAGAAATTATCGTCCCATAGTTCCCAATCATATTATTTAAAGATGGGAGGAGGAGGACAAGGGGATATATTGAGAGGAACAAAAGTTCTATGCGATCTAGAGCTAATCCTCCAAAAGAACTAATGATTGATGCCAGCAGAAGTATCTTTATGCTCTCTCTGACTATCGTTCCCGAGACATTGGAATTCTTTCCGTATTCCTTTATATAGAAAAGAGTCTGGCGAGAAATGTTATGCTTCTTGTGAACTTCGTGAATAAGTGGATGGTGTTTTTCTCTCTTCAGCTTTCTAATCCTTTCTAAATAGATTTTTATTTTTTCTTTGTTTTTCATTTTAAGTTATTATAATTATTACTAACAGTAGGGAAACTATGCTGGTCACGTCCCCGATGGTTGATACAACTGGGCCGATTATGTTGTTTGGGTCGTATCCTTTTTTATAGAAATACATTGTTGCGAAAAAAGTTATAGGATTCAAAAGAAAGTTGGAAAGAATTCCTGCGAAGAATGGGATGAGAATTATTTGATAAACAAAAACTCCTGTGATCACATAATTAAATATTGAAGCAATAATTCCCAGCGAGAGTGAAACGACCACTGCAAGAATAAAAGAACCATTTAGATTCCCGCTTATTAGTTTTTGGTCTGGTTTGTTTGGATTGATAATGCCGAGAAAAAGTCCGGAACTTATTCTTGAAGCAAATGTTCCGCTTATGTTGCCCCTCATTGCCATGAAACCGGGAATGACTATAAGCATTCCTGGAACAAGAAATATCATCTCTCGATAAGTTGCTAGAACTATTCCCGCAACGATTCCGCCGACAATTGCAAAAAGCTGTGCCGAAAAAATCTCCTTAAAACTTTTATCAAATATCATCTCTTTTACAAAACTCCAAAGAAATTGTCTTATAAAAATATGTCGCTGGCGCGGAAATTTAAAATCAAAAAACTTAAAAGGGTTATTTAACTGGGAATTTTATGGTCATTAAAGAAGGAGATATGGTTAAACTTGAATATGAAGGGAAACTTGAAGATGGAACTGTTTTTGATTCGTCAAAACATGGAGAGCATTCGCATCCCCTTGAATTTGAAGTTGGTGCAGGGCAAGTTATTTCCGGATTTGAAGAGGCTGTGAAGGGCATGGAAAAAGGAGAGAAAAAGGAGTTTGAAATTCCTGCCAAGAAAGCTTATGGAGAAAGAAAAGAGGACTTGAAAAAAGAAATTCCAAGAGATTCAATTTCGAAAAGTCCTGAAGGTCGCGAACCCGAAGCAGGAATGGTTTTAATGGTTCAATCTCCTGAAGGCCAGAGTTTTCCAGTTAAAATTGATGAAATTAAAGAGAAAACAATTGTTGTTGACCTAAATCATCCGCTTGCAGGAAAGAAACTTATATTTAATGTTGAAGTTGCTGATGTGAAAAGCAAATAATTATCTTCTAGAAAATCTTCTTCCTTGATTGCCGGAACTTCGAGGAGATCTTCCAGTTCTTCTGTTGTCGTGCGAAACTCTGCCGCCAAATCTTCTTGAGCCACTTCCAGAATCTCTTCCCCTAAAAGAAGGATTATTCATTTTTATGAAAACTTGCTCAAATCTTGGAAGAGGAACGCTTTCAATTGGAGACGAATCGTATCTTGTTGCTTTCCTGAAAGAATCGTAGTCCCGGTCAGATAAAATTGTAATCGCCTTTCCGTCTTTTCCGGCCCGTGCGGTTCTTCCTATTCGATGAGTGTATTCTATTTTTGTTTTTGGAAATTCGTAGTTGTAAACATGTGAAACTCCTTTGATATCTAAACCACGAGCAGCAACATCTGTGCAAACTAAAATGAATTTTTCACTTTGATGGAATTGATCTAGAACACGGCTTCTTTGAGATTGATTGAGATTTCCGTGGAGGGCCATAGCGTTAAACCCAAATTTTTTTAGATTGTTTGAGATTAAGTCTGCATTTCTTTTTGTGTTGCAGAAAATCATAACAAGTCCGGATTTTTCTTGCTCAAGGAGATGGACAAGGAGAGAGAATTTCTGATTTGATGGAACATCATAAAAAACCTGTTTGAGTTTTGACGGGTCAACTTCTGGCTCGGCTGAAATCTCCTTAGGGTCTTTCATATATTTTTTTGATATCGAGATAACTTCGCTAGATACGGTAGCGGAAAAAAGAAGTGTTTGTCTTTTTCGTGAGCACTGGTCAACGATGTCCGTAACATCATGGATGAATCCCATATCAAACATTCGGTCTGCCTCATCTAAGACGAGGATTTTTACCTTAGATAGGTCTATCGTTTTTCTTGAGATGTGATCAAGAATTCTTCCCGGAGTTCCGACGACAATGTCAGATTTTCTTAGAAATCTTATCTGAGCTTCGATAGGAACACCTCCATAAACCGTAGTTATTTGTAGAGTACTATATCTTGAAAAAGCCTTCAGAGATCTTGAAACTTGCTCGGCTAATTCTCTCGTTGGCGCTAAAACAAGTGCTTGGAGTCCATCTCCGGGTTTTGTTTTTTCAATTATTGGTGCTCCGAAAGCCAAGGTTTTTCCCGAGCCTGTTGCACTTCCTCCGATTATATCTTGACCATTTATTGCAAGGGGTATGACTTTTTCTTGGATTTCTGTTGGCTTTGTGAGATTCATTTCATCTAGAGCTTTCAGCAGATCTGAACCTAAACCAAGTTCCTTGAATGTTTTCATAGAATTCTTAATTTAAATGTCCTTTTAAGGTTATACTTCAGATTAGAGAAATTTAACAAAAGAAAAGAGTTATATATTTCACAATGGATTAAGTCGCATGGCAAACACATTTGGGAAATCGAAAAAAAGTAGAGGGAAATCACAGAGTACCCATAAACATCGGAAGAGAGTTCCAAAAATGATTGATGAATTAATTGAACAAGCAGATATGATCGTAGAAGTTTTGGATGCGCGGTTCATAGAAAAGACAAGAAATATTGATTTAGGGAGACAGATTAGGCGTTCAGGGAAAGTCCTTATTTCAGTTTTTAATAAATCTGATCTTGTTGACATTGATAAAATAAAAGTGGGGCAAGACCTTAGTGAACTGAAACCTAGTTTGTTCTTTTCTTCTACTGAGAGGAAAGGAGTGACAACACTTAGAAATCTCATAAAGGCTGAAGCACGGAAGTTGAAAAAAGATATGATTAATGTGGGAGTGGTTGGTTATCCTAACACTGGGAAGAGTTCGTTGATTAATGCCATTGTGGGTCGGAGCGTTTCGAGAACTTCTTCAGAAGCAGGATACACTAAAGGGATTCAGAAATTGAAAATTTCCGACGGAATTTATTTAATTGATACTCCCGGAGTGATACCTTCGGACGAAAGATTTGTCAATAAATTATTAGCAAAGCATTCAAAGATTGGGGCCATAACTTGGTACAAAGCAAAAGAGCCCGAGATGATTGTTTTTGAATTAATGAAAGAATAACCTGGAGTTATTGAAAAGCATTATAAGATTTCTTCTGAGGAAGATCCCGAGATTCTAATTGAAAAACTTGGGAGAAAGTTAAATTATTTGAAAAAAGGGAATGAAGTTGATGAGCAGAGGGCTGCCAAACAAATTCTTAGAGAGTGGCAAGAAGGAAAGATTAAGTTTTAGTGATAAGATTCTTTTGAATTTCTCTAACTGCATCGAGAACTCTTGAATCTGGCGAGAGGACAAAAACGTGGTCATTCTTAGATCTTAATGCTCGATATAATCTTTGAAGGAATTCTCGTCTTGCTTTGTCCTTATAGAAATCCCAAAAGTATGAAGGGTGTGTTTTTTGCAAAATTTTCCAGAAAATGTCTCTTGGATTTGGATTTGGGAATTTTGTAAAAATTATTGAGTTGCATTGTTCTCCCGGGAAATCGACACCGCGAGAACATTTTGTGCTATATAGAAGATCAAATTCTTTGTCCTTGAATTCTTGGATAACTCTTCCCGTTCGATCCCCTAGTTGAATCTCTAGAAGATTCTCCCGAGACATTATGTTTTTTATATTAAAGTTTTCTTTTTCACTTTTTTCAGGAAGGTCTGAGAAAGCGTTGATATGAACAAGTGTCGGACGCTCTGCCTTGGATATGGAAACAGCGAGGGCGTTCAAATAATCTTCCCGCGTAGCGTTTCCGGAACTAAAACTACTATACTTGCAGTCGAATTCTTTTCCAGTCATTTGAATTTCAATTGTTCCAGGGGGGATTGTTTCTGCTTCGACGATATCATAGTCGGTGATGCCAAAAACATTTTCAAGAACAGATTTAGAATGGAGGGTTCCGGACATGAAGACAAAGGCTTTGTTCTTATTTAGAACCTCTTCTAATCTTTTGGAAAGATTTGTTGTGACTAGATTCACGTAAAGATTTTCCTCATAATATCTGTAGGTTAGATAGGTATCTTTAAGAAAATCTACAAATTCCTTTGCAACTTCTACAGCCTTAATAATATAATCTGAGGAAGAATCTTCAAAATAGTTTTCTGATTCGAGCGCTGAATCTTTTAAAAGCAGCTCTAAAATTTTTCCGAGGTTTGTTTCGCCTAGCGGGAAAACTTTGTTTTCGTCGACGCCGGTCGCTCTTTTGTTTCTTTCCTCCAATTTGATTAACTCATTCGTTTTATTCGCGATGTCAAGTGCATTATCATCTTCAGAGTAAAATGCTGCGAGCGAATTTTTTAATCGCGTTAAGTTCAACTCATTCTGGCTGGAGAAACTGTCAAGAAATTCATCAGATTCATCAATTATATCAATCTCCGTAGCAGGTTTTCTATCGAGCGAGGTTTCGATTTTATATTTCGCGGAATTAAATATTATTACGTCCGAAGTCAAGTAAGATTCGTATTGGTCATAATATGAACAGCCTTTTTTTCGGTGGTAAAAAATGAAGTTTTGATCGTTGAGGCCCCGATAAGATTTTTTTACAGCGTCGGGAAGATTCATTTGATATTTTGAATTTACTACGGGACTCCAGTAAGGATTTGTAGGGGCTATTGAGACTCTTCTTAACTGACTTATGTCCGAAAGACTTTTGTTTTTTATTAATGGATTATCTTGATAGTATTCTCTAAGCTTTCGGAAGTTTTTTTCAGTTATTTGAATTGTGTCTGGGAGGGAAGAGTCTGCGCATGAAACTCCTGGTTTGAAAATGGAATCGTGATTGCCTCTTCCAGTAATCATCGAAATCTTTAACTTTTCTCCAGAGGGTTTTACAAGCATCATTCTCCCCATGTAATCTCTTTGATATTGACTTTGGAGATTTTTTACTGGGACGACAACTGCTGCTCTGCCGAGAGCACGTGCAATGTTTAGTGCTATTGCTGATTTTCCAGTTCCACAAACTCCATGTAGGAAAATTATTTTCTTCCCTGCTTTGACAAGATTAACAACTTCTTCCACAACATCTTCTTGAGTTTTTCCATTTGAAAATTTTAGAGGATCCATTCTTTTGCCATCTTTGTATAAACTCCAAAACTTTGTGTCTTGCGAATTATCAATTTTCTCAAAGGGTGTTTCAAAAGATTTGCTGGTTAGGAGTTCTCTTTTTTCTTGAGGAAAGATTCTTTTTTTAGATTCATGAAGTTTCCCATCTATTGTTCTTGGCGATTGATTATCAGAATAAACTTGTTTTGAAAATATGGCTGGTCGCGGCTTAAATGTTCCAAATGGTTTGTTTTTTGGCTTTGGTTTTATTCCATCAACGCCGATAAATCTTCCTTCAGAATCAAATTCAAGTTTAGCCATTAGAAATGTTAAGAAGGCGCGTATAAAAAAGTTTGTTCTGGAAGAAGAGAGTTAAACTAAAGTTTCTCCTGAACTTTTGCAAATAAATCTTCATCCACTATTGCCCTGTGCTCTCCAAGAGTTTCTTCTTTGGCAAACTTCACCTTTCCGAGATAAGTTGTGTTTTTTAGAAGTTTTTTCAGGCCTGAGGTAGTTATATTATTCTTTTTTGCTAGTTGAGTTAAACTGATGTTGGTTTCTAAAAATTCTTTGAAAATTTCTCGAACTTGTTCTGCTTCTTGTTCGTCAACCATTAATTTTTTGTCAGTAAGACGATAGCCTTTCGGGACCCTTGTTACATGAAGGCCTTGCTTAAAACTCGCTGCCATTCCAAGTTTTGTTCTTTTTGATATTGAATAATCTGATTTTCTGAATGTCTCTAAGATTTTACCGTCGATTTTATCGGAAATAAATTCCAGAAAATCTTTTTTATTGTCTGGAGCGTGACTGTGGCATATTGAGCACAAGGTAACAAGGTTTAAATCATCCTCATCTCCCGCGAATATTTTTGGATGAATGTGGTGAACCTCCAATCCTTCCCCATTTGAGTTAGTAAAGCCACATTTCTGGCAAGTATTATTATCTCTTTTGAGAATCTTATTTTTCAGTTCTTGAGAAACATTATTCATCTTCCACCTTCTTCTCGATTTTATTCACCTCATTAAATAAATCTTCAGTGATTAATGCTGTATGTTTCCCTTGATAAATCTGACCCTTATATCTTATTTTTCCTAGATAGATAGGATTTTTTATTATTTGATACAGAGTTGAGGAGGATAATCTGAATTTTTTTAAGAGTTCCTTATAATCTACTCCCGTAACCCACATTTCAAATATTTCTTTCAGATTTCCTGAATTTTCTGGGTCCGGGACAAGTTTTTTGTTTTGGAAGATGTAACCAAAAGGAGCTCGATGAACTACTTCACCTAGTTTGATTTTCCTATCGAATGCTAATTCAACTCTCTCTTTGACCATCCCTCTTTCTAATTGGGCGAAGACACCAATTATCTGAAAAAATGCCTCACCCATTGCAGAGGTGGTATCTATTTGTTCTGTAACGGAAGTAAAATTAATTTTTTTTTCTTTTAAATCTTCAAGAACCATTATAAGGTCTCGAAGTTTTCTGGAAAACCGGTCGATTTTGTAAACGAGAATAATATCGAACCTTTTTTCCTGGGCATCGCGCATCATTAGTTCAAGAGCGGGCCGATTTAATGAGCCTGCAGAATATCCAGCATCCCGGTAAACCTTGTATATTTCCCAGTCTCTTGCTTGGCAGAAAGAGTTGCATTTATCTATCTGAGCATCTATACTCAATCCTTCTTTAGCCTGTTCTTCCGTTGAAACTCGAACATAAATTGCTACCTTTGGTGTGTTTGATGTCATTTTAATTTTTTGTTAATTGTTCGTTTAAATTTTCCCCTGATTAGTCTAAATGCAAATCTTCCATCTTTGTGTTTCATAGGAGTGCCAATAATTTCCCCGCAAGAACAGGTCAAATTTGGCATTGATTTTAAATCATTAAAATTAGAAATTTTGTGAAAATCTAAAATTCTATTTAAATAACATCGCTTAAGCCATCCTGGTCCGTCCTTTTGATATGTAAAAAGTTTTTTTCTGCAAATCATACATGATACATCGATAATTTTCGCAATTCCTCCGCGATCGCTGAGATATTTGTCTTTTTTAATCATTTTCTCTTTTCCCTTGTGAACTTAGGGTGTTGCGTTCCAGTAAGGGTTCCCTTATAAAAGTGATATTCAAACCTTACTGGAATGAAGTATATAAATTTTGTGGGAAAATGGGGCTATTCATAGAAATCAGGGTCTTTCCTGCGCAATTCGGCTAAAGATTCTGAGGGACGTCAGGGATTGTATTGAATTGGATCTTGGACTCTGTGCACTTAGGTCGGCTTTGTTCAGGGAAGTCGTAATTCTTTTCCAAATTAAAAGTTCAACTTCGCTTTCATTATCAGGAATTCTTTTGATTCTTTCAAAATTTGTATCTAAGGAGAAAGGATAAGAACCATGATGAGATATAAGGAAACATACTCCTGAGATTCAAGTCATATTCCAGGGAACAAAAAATCTTCCAGGAACAGCTATTCCCCTAATCATGGTTTCTATTAATTCAAGAATTTTGAGGGGTGGCGATTATCCGAATAGTCAAGTGCCTAAAATCTCATGCTCATTTGTTTAATAAGATCTTCAAAAAAGGATTCCGTTCCTATTGAACAAAAAGGTTCTTTTAAGAATTATTAAGTAGGTTATTGGGATTGTGTGTGCACTTAGATCATCTTAATTAAAAATAAAAAATTATTGGGAATAAATCTTTCCCTTCCCTTTCTTGCCCTAGGTTCTCATTAGATTGCTGACCTCAATTGCTAAGGCTGTAGGGCGATTATCCCCTCCAACCAAGTATCTGAAAAACCAAATAATGCGATTCCGAATGTGGACAACACGGGCAAGATTCCTAAAATTGTGACGGGGGCATGTCATTAATTTTATAGTATCCCGCCTTCTTCGCGAAGATATATTGAATTCAATCATCATAGACCTGTCCTTGAAAATGTTTTAGTTTTGGCCTAAATTTTTTAATTAATCTATAGAGTCGTCTGGCAGTTGTGCACTTAGGTTACCTTCGTTAGAAAATAGACAGGCTGTTTGGTTTCAAACAGGTGTTTAAGAGTGTTTAAACAGGCTGTTTGGGTCTGTTTTTTTGAATATTTTTAAAAAAGCGAGTCCTTTTGAGGTGTTTTTCAAGGTAATTTTTGTTTGGGAAAAAGAAACTCATACAGAGAAAAATAACTATTTCTCCGTCGAAAAAGAGAAAGATTTTTAAACGTGAAAAAATAATAAACATTATGTTTGGTTGGTTTTTTGGAAAAAAAGAGACTGATGCCCTGAAGAAAGACACAATGAGGGGTTTTGAAAGTGTGAAAAAAGATGTTAATACAATAAACGCTTGGATCAAACACCTTGATTCTGAGAAAAATTTACATAAAAAAGATGTGGAAGAGATAAAGAGTGTTTTGTCGTCGATGAATAATGAACTTGAAGGACTAAAAAATGTCTTATCAATAATGAATGAGATTAAACCACGCAACAAAAACCAAACACCTAAACAGGTGTTTGGTAAACAGCAAGGTGTTTACCCTGTTCAAACAGGTGTTCAAACAGGTGTTCAAACACCAAATTTTGACCAATTTTCAGTAACTGAAAGAGCAATACTATGGATTCTCCTAAATTCAGATATGAGATTAAGTTGCGATGATCTTGCAGCAATCCTTGGAAAAGAGAGATCTACAGTAAGGGGGCATTTAAACCGGATAAAACAGAAAAGTGAGGGTTTAATTGAAGAGATTATTGAGAAAAATGGTAAAAAAAGAGTGTTTATACCTGAAGAAATACGTGAAAAACTGCTGAAAAGAGCAAAAGTGAGAGTTAAAAATGGTAAAAAATCAGAGAAAGACGAGTAATAGGTAGGGAAGTGAGAGTTTGGATCAGAGAAATATGTTATCTTCCAGGGAAAAGAGAGAAAAGAGATGTTAGGGTCATCTAGATAAGAAAAAAAACAATTAAAAGTGAGAACTAGATTTAGATATTCGGTGAGCCGTCTAAATAGTTTTTCCGTTCTTTTATTTCTGCATCACGAGACTTGCTATGAAATTTAGAGGCACCCTTCCTCTTAATAAAAGAGTGAAATGCTTTTCTGTCAAAGTCTAGATTATTGTTTCTCCCAAAATTATAATTAGAAAGAATAAATTCTGCGTGATCTCTCTTTGTTATTAAGTGATGTAAAATACCCTCGATAAAGGCCTTTACATGATCTTTTTTTGTAATTGTTAACTCAGAGACCTTTATCCCTTTTTTATCATTATAAATATTCCCAAATCCAATAAATTGTTTTATTTTCTTTAAAGTCTCCAAATTATCTCCATACATTCTACAAACAAGTTGTATGCTTCTTTTAGTAAAAACAATGTGAAAATTACCTTCTCCATCAAAAAATCCTGCTACATAAGACCAGTCCATGTTATACCCATTCCCGAATAACTTATGAATCTTTCTAAATATCTCTCAACTTGAGAATAGTTGGGAGTGAGGCTATTTTTTTGAGATTTTCGGAGATGGAAAGAGAGATGGTCTTATTGTTTATCCTCTTTTTGTCGACGGGAATTCCTTTTTTGATAAGTCTCCCAACATAGTCTCTTATTGAGCTCTCAGTGAGGTTTAGCTTTTTGGCCAGAGTCTTGTAGTCCGTCGGGCCAGTATCATCTTCGATTTGGTATAGAGTTGAAAAAATAAGTATTTCCTGGTCGGTGAGACGCTTGAACTTTAGGCGGATTTCCTTCTTAATAGAGTCTAGGGAATCTAAGATTTTGGCGGCATCATCAATAGAATGAATGGAGTTTGAGAATAGATTAGTTTTTGAATTTGAAGAGTTAAAACCTTCTTCATCCACTTTATTTGAGAGAGAAACTTGTTGTCTGTCTGTCTGTCTATCTGTCTGTCTGTCTGTTGGAACCCCTTCGTTTCCAATGGAAATAATCATATTTTGGTCTTTTAAGGCTTCTAGAGGAATATTATCTGTCGAAGAATGTGTCTGAGTTGTTGGATTCTGTGTCTGAGTTGTTGGATTCTGTGTCTGAGTATTTTTATCCACTTTATCATTAATCTTTGTGAGTATTTGGCATAATTCTACCATTTCATCCCTTATCTTTTTTAATTCTTCATAAAGTGTGTTAATCTCAAAATGTATTGTGCTCATCTCAGTCTTTACCTTATCAAAAGATTCTTTGATTTTGTCCATCTGAGAATTAAATAAGAATCATATAAAAACCTTGTTGAAATGAATTATGTATTAGAGAATTCTTGTTCTTGTGTTTTTTTGTATATGGAATAAACATCTGCACTCAAACTCCACCGAGATCTTTTAAGATATTGTTTTCCACCCTTATTTTTTTGGATCTGGTTAAGGATGCCTTTCTTCTTTAATTTAAGAAGTATCTTCTTGATAAATTCCTCATCTCTTGCAACTTCTATGGCTATGTGGGAAGTAAAAAGGGATTTAGGGGAGATGGAATAGAGAAGAGATAAAATGTGTTCAGATATCTTTTCCTGTTTCTCTTTTGAAATCTTCATAAGAAATAATAGTTATTCCGTTTTATTAATGTTTCTTAGAATTGAAAAAATATTACTGTTTGTCTTCTTTGTTCTTGCTGAATGAAGGCATTGGAAGATGTAGTGGAAGGTTAAGATCATCTTCTAACTCTAAAGCCTTAAGAGTTGATTTCCTTAAAATTGTGTTAAAGAGGAAAATCCTAAAATCCTGTGGAATCTCTTTACTTTTCCATCCCTTAGAGACTTCCTTTGCTAACTTTGAATCAAGAGAGATAAGGACCTTACCTTTAATCTCAACTTTGGCAAAATTGGGCTCATAGATAACCTTATGTTCGAATTCAATACTTATAACTTCTTCCTTGGTTTTAATATTAAGAAATTGGGGCTTAACTTCCTCAATGCTTAAGATATTCATCTCAGTGTTAATTTTAACACCTTCGACTGGTTTATTTGGAACTCTAAAATCCTCAATGTTAAGTTTTGTAAAATTAAATCCAATTGCGTTCATATTAAGTAAACAAAAAAAGTGTTTTTAAATATTTGGTTGATTTAGTATATTAATAAAAAAGAATTATATTAAGTCTTCTTCTGAAACAACAACAAAGTCACCTATTGCAATAATTGCACTATAAGGGATTAGAGCATCTTTTGAAGAGGTTCGCTCAAGATTAAGGTTTCTCGTGTATGGTGTTGAGTCTTTTACAACGACACTAATTAGCTCACCAGACTTTGTTTCGAAGATTATATCTTTGATGAAGCCCAATCTTTTTCCTTCTTTGGTAACAATCATCTTGTTAATGATACTACTAAAAATGTTTTTATCTTCAGACATGCTAATTTTAGAAGAAAATCATATATAAACTTTTCTGTGAATTTAAATAGATTTTAAAGATTATATATTAATGATCTAATTAGAGCTTGAGACCCCTGACCCCTTGGTTTCTTATAGAAGGATTTAAAAAAGAATTTTTGATTTTTTGATTTTAATTTTTAT
>JAHJMH010000025.1 GCA_018821425.1 Nanobdellota archaeon | reverse complement strand
TTCCTCGCCCTTTTCTTTCTCGCGCGTTCTTCGCGCCTCAAATCAGCGCCCTCGATTCTGTCAAGGACAATTAAAAGCAAAAAGCCAAGGAAGGCAATTGCACCGACGGCAAAGAAGAGAAATCTGAATCCGAACGCTTCCGCAATTTTAGCTCCGAAAAAAGCAGCTGCCGCAGCCCCTATCCCAACAGAAGTGCTATAAACTGCATATTCAAATCCCTTGTGCTTTTTGTTAAGATAAGTCGTGAAAAGACTAAACCAACTCGGATAAGCAAATGCCGTTCCCAATCCATAAACTGCTTGCGCAGCGAAAATAACATAAACATGTTTCGCAAAAACATAAATGAAAGGAACCGTGATTATCAAAAGCGTTCCGAGAACGAGCAAACGAGTTTTATGTTTCTCTTTGTCAATATATCTTGAAAGAGGTAACTGTGCCGAGGATTTAACCACCAGAAAAATTGTCGTCGCTAAACCTGCAGAAACGAGGCTTCCGCCGATAAGATTTCCATCAATAAAAATTGCGAATATTGGAGCAATAAGTCCGAAACTGCTCAGTATCAAAACGTCAGAAAAAATCAAAAGCTTAAGCTTGGCGTTCATCTTCTCCCCTTTTAACAATTAAGAAGAATCCTGTTTATAAATTTTCATCCAGAACTTTCTTCAAAGAAATCATTGTCCTCGTTATCCTCAAAATATTATTTGACCTTTCGGGTTCCCTCATGCTACTAGCCAAAATTCTCAAAAGCTCTGCCTTCTGCCTTCTTATCTCCTGCTTAATTAATTCCTTGTTCATATGAAAAAAAGTCTTCGGATGTTTAAAAAAATATCTCTGATGAAATTTTGAGGGATAAAAGTCTTGTTGCATTAGTCACTCGGGCAGCAACGCAAAAAAGCTGTAATCTTTGGCAGCATTCTTCGCAACTTTCTTAACTTCATCCAATTTAACTTCTTTTATTTTCTCTTCCAATTCATAGAAGTCTTTTGCATCGCCACAAACCTCATAATGCAAAAGTGAAACCATTTGGGTCTGCGAATCCTCGGTCGAAATTTGAATATTTCCAATAATTTCCTCCTTTACCTGACTAAGTTCAACTTCAGTAAGTTCTCTCGAAACTTTCTCAAACTCCTCAACAATTAATTTCTTAACGGGCTCAACATTCTCTTTTTTAGTCCCCACATAAATAAAATTGTAAGCAAAATCGACATTAACTTCCGAATCTCCTTTAACACCATAAGCAAGATTTCTCTTCTCTCTTATTTCCTGGAACAAGCGCGACGACATTCCTCCCGCCATGATTACATTAAGAACGCATGATGCATAGCTTCCTTTAGTCTTTAGCAATGGAACATGGTGCGCAAAAACAAGACTCGCTTGGTCAATGCCCTTCCTTTTTTCAGAACCGGATTGATTCTTCTTAACAATTTTAAAAGAAGGAACTTTCTTCGCAAGCCTCGAACCATTTTGGAAATTCATTTCAGCAAAACCAACAAGGTCATGAAATTCAGCGTCGCCAACGACACACAAAATCAAATTCTTCGGATTGTAAATTTCCTCAAATCTCTTGATTATTTTTTCTCGCGTCAGAGAATTCAAAGTTTTTTCAGTTCCAATAAGTGGAACCCCCAACGGTTCTTCGTAAAGAGAACCCTGCATCCTCTCAAGAGCATAATGCAAAGGATTATCTTTGTACATTTTCATTTCTTCAAAAATAACATGTCGCTCTTTCTCAATTTCTTTCCCATCGAAAAGGGAATTCTTTACCATATCGCTAAGGACATTTAATGCAACAGAAAGGTGCCTGCTTGGCATCTTGCACCAGTAAGCAGTAATCGTCTCGTCAGTAAACCCGTTCAAAATCCCGCCCTTCTTTTCTATCTCTTCCGCAATTTTTTTTGAACTTCTATTCTCTGTGCCCTTGTAAAGTAAATGCTCAATAAAATGAGAAATTCCTTTTTCTTCAGAAGCCTCATTCACCCCGCCGCAACGAACAGCGAAGGCAACACTCACAACAGGAGTTTCCCTTTTCTCAAGAATGATTGTCATACCATTGCTCAAAACTTTCCGATAAAATTTTGGTTGCATAATCTAAAAAAACGGATGAAGTATATAAAAGTTATTAGAGTTCCAGAGAAGTCTAAATTAGAATATGTAATAAGCGACTAATCCCACAAGAATAATCAATCCCAAAGCAAGAATAGCCCATAGCCACCATCGGGATTTTTTCTGTTCGGGCAGCATTCCAGGAATTCCGGGTTGAACACCTACTGGTACTCCGGGAGGAATACTCCCAATTGGTGCGGGTTGCACTAGAGACGCTTGAGGCTTTTGTGCCATAGTTCCTGCGCTAGCAGTTTGAGAACTCGGAGACATTCCGGCAGTAGTTGCCAGAGTCGAACTTATCGGAGCCATAATAAAAAACATAAGAAAATACCCATTATAAATTTTACCTTTTCGCCGGCTTTGTTGAAAATCTCTTAACAAAAAAGATTTAG
>JAHJMH010000024.1 GCA_018821425.1 Nanobdellota archaeon | reverse complement strand
TCTTTTGAATCAAAAAGATTTGTAAAGTGTGCAGGACCTAACCCTTTCCACCCATCTTCACTCTTCTTGCTCTTACCGCTATTCAAAATTTTATCAAGATAATCTGTTAGATCTTGGTTTAAATGAATCCCGCTATCGTTATGACCCGATGCATCATATCTCTCTTTTAAAAAAGATCCTTCCGCTTCTTGTGCGAATTTTCCAAGAGCTAAATTTCGAGATATATTTCCCACACCTTCTTTCTGAAAATCGCTAAAAGTTCCGATGGATGCTGGTTTAGGTGAACCTCCGCTCGGACCTTTCTCGCAGGCATCTTGGTAGGGTGTTCTTACAATGAATCCTCCGAGTCCACTACCGCCTCCCGCACTGCTCCCAGAACTTCCACCACCATAATTCAAGCTAACAGCACTCATTCGTTCCAAATCACCGACGACATAAACTTTCTGTCTTACTTCGGAAGTTCTTGGACTTGCATAAGCTAAATTTTCTAATTGTTGCATTCTTATTCTATACCTCCTTTTAACTCTATAAACTTTCCGCCACGCGAAAGAACATGATAACAATCTAATAGCTTATTAGACTTAATAATTTTATGTCCTTCTCTTAAAGCAAGAGCATTCGCTAAAAAAATTCTAGCAGACCTCAAGTTTTTATCTTGAAGATATTTGCCTAAAGAATTATCTTTTGATCTTCTTAACTCGCTTTCATATTCCCCCAAATTAAACCTAATCGCTTCTTCGGTTATTGGCTGAGCGGCAATTTTTCTTTTTAAGCCATTCAAATAATCTTCATTCCCAAAAACTAATTCTCCTACTACGATAGGGTCTGTAATCATAGGATTTAGAACTCTTATTCCTTTATCCATATCTTTCGGTCGGTAAGCTCTAACATCAAGCCAAGGATCGTAGGTAGATGGGATATTACTAGAAACAACAAACAGATCTACGTCACTGAACGGCTTTCCAGAACCGAAGTGTAAAACCGAACGAGTCCTATCAAGTTTATTTCCAAAAATCCCTTGCGACAATCTTAATAATCTTTCTTGATCTTGAATTTTTCTTAAACCAAAAGCATAAAATGCCGCCAAATTTCCAAACTGATTTGAAAAACCAATCGCGGAATCAATAACTTCCTGATCTTCTTTTCCGAAAGAATCATACTTTCTTCCAAACTCATCTCTTAATCCAAACTCGCCCGAAAGTAAATGTTCAGTCCAAACAGCAAACAATTCATAAGTTCCTAAATGTCGTTTTCTAAAATCATCCAATCCCTGAAAAGTTTGATTCCCTTCTCGGAATTTTTTCAAATCTTCAAGTGTAAATTCCTTTCCATCAAATTCCTGTTTCTCTTCTTCCAACAACCTTTTTTCTAAATCAACTAAATTTCTTCCTGTTAAAGATTGTTCACAATAAAGTCCATGCCCAAAATATTCATGGAATAACCCCAAAGAATCATCTTCCCGAATTACTGCTGTCTGATTCCTTGGCAAATAAAATCCTGAAGATTCGGAATCAAAGCCTCGCTGCGTTGTAAACTCTCCCCATTGTTCTGCCGGAATCTCTTCCAAAGAAGTTTGCTCAGGTTTGTATCCGAGCAACTCTTCATAAAATAATTCAGAAGTTTCTAAGTAACCTTGCAATTCAAAGCCGCGATGCGTCTCAGCTCTTTGTTGCATTTGATAAAAGAAAAACTAACAAAAAATAAAAGAAGTAGAAGTTTATATAAATTTGTGTGATTAAGAAGAGAAGATAAAATCACTTCTTATGTAATTGAGAGAAATTATTAAACATACTGAAAATTTATAAAAGGGGCTACACTGGATAATAAAAGAGGGGCTATGAAATATCATCCAATTGATCATGCACCACACCATACTAAACGCACAAATCATAAAAGAGGTCTCGTACATTATCTAATGGAAAACAAAAATCTTGTCGTCGCAATAGTAGTTGTTTTTGTACTGATAATAATTGTCGGAGCGTTTTTTCTTTTTATCGAAGATGGAAAAGAAGTTGCGCCAAAAGATTTTCCAACGGTGAATTCATTAGTTCAGACTTGTGATGAATTATGTGCTGGAGAGAATGTGGATACTTGGTGCGACTTTGAATTGAGCTCAGGAGAAAATTCGGCAAGAGGATCTTGCTATGGCTTTGCTTTTAGTCCTCTCTACACAGAGTTAGGGGTGAAAAAATGTCCCGCAATTGATTGTAATAATAGACCAGAAAAAGATTGGACATGTTCTGGTCTTGGCGGAGTTTGGGAAGCTCCAACGGCAGGGGGAGGATGCGAGCAAACAGGCGATGCTGAAAGATATATTGAGACTGATGCGACAGATAGTCCGCCAGTAGTGGCTCAGATTTGTTGTAGTGCTGTACGATTTTTTTCTTGAATAAAGAAAATATCGCGATTAATTACCGATCGTATTTGTTGTATCTTGCATGAACGGTGCGTTCACCATTAATCTCTATGCCATTAAGGATCAAAGTTGTACCCTCTGATCCAATATAAAGATTCATAATATTGCCAATAAAATCCATTCGAGGAGCAAACACATATCCATCTGATCTTGATATCGGTCTGTATGTAAAGTCTTTCTGGTTAAGTATCTTTGATTGTTTTTTATCTGCTTGCCCCATATCTAACGGTGCATTATTGTAAGTCATAACTGTCTCCTTGTGAAGTGTATTGGGGTGACCGGGTCCCATAAATATGTGACCAAATTCGTGAGATAACGTTTGCCCCATAGTTTTTGGAGGGATTAAGTGACCCCCACCGATATACACTGCCCCCCCAACAGTTAGAACTCCCCAAAATGAATTCCCTAAAGAAAATCCAGACTCCCCAGGTTTTGTCGGTGCAACAACAATAACCCCTGGCTTTGCAACTACTGCATCTTTCCCTAAACTTATTCCAAGATTATAATCAATCCCCTCAAAACTATCTCCGAAGAAAATCATATCTTCAGTTATAAAATTTCCTCCAAGTGTAAGACTGTTAATATCATTAGGGTCCAATATTCTCTGCTTAAAATATTCTTGCTGTTCACTTGTAAAAAACTCATCGCCGAAAGGATCGTTTGTTAAAATAATTATCTTCTTCAATCCATCATAGTTTGAACTTGGATCTGCTTGTCTAACAAATTCTCCAGTGAAGTCAAATTTTTCGGGAGGATCATCCTGTTGTTCAAGAAAATAAGCCAAAAAATCCTCAGGCCTATCCGCGTAACGACCATAAGGAACCGCCGTAATCAAAACCTCGTCGCCCGATTCGACTTCCTTAACCGTCCTAACATAACCGTCGCTGAGTCGCGTCCTCTCGCCGTTCTCCGTCGTGGAAACTTCTTCAGGCACACCGATTCCGCCCTGCACAATTAAATTTTCATTAAATTCGGATTCTTTTACATTTAATTTCACCATCGCTGTTCCCTCGGCGCCAACCTCATTGCTTCCGTCATCATTTGAAGTTGTTGTCGTCAATAAATTCCATTCATCGTCGTAAATCCAAAATGTTCCTTGCGCGTTTTCAGAAGTTTCGCTATTTTTTATTGTAACAGAAACTTCCGCCAAATCATATATGTAACCCGAGATCGTCGCTGTCGCCGACTTCACTCCGTCAATTCTCACTTCAAAAATAACGCTGTATGGTCCAACAGCATTCGGGAGACCTTCAATCATGAGAATCGTTCCGTCAATTTTAACTTTTGTTTTTCCGTCGAGTGATATAGCATCTGCTACCACCGTTGGCTTTGCAGAAATGTCTGGAGGCGAAGCCGATATTCTTTCCTCAAGATCAATAACTAATTTACTCTCTTCATTGAAATCGGTTTGAAGCGGAGGACTCTGAAGATTTATCACAATATGATTCTGATTAACAATGACCGTAAACCCGTACTTGCTTGCGAATTCGATAAAGTCGCTGAAGTCAATTTCTCCATTAAGTTTAATATCATACCTTGAATTGAAATCTATCATTCCTTCTTTTTTCCCGTAATTCTTTGCGAACAAAATAAAATCCGGGAAATCCACAATTCCATTCTCGTTAAAATCAGGATTTCTCTCTCCGTATTGATACGCAACTGTCTTCCCTGCCGGATTTTGATTTAAGGCAACTTTTCGCGCGACTCGAACAAGCTCTTCTTCTGTCTTCGGAATGTCTTGCTCATCCGTGCCAGCAACGGAAGTTTCCGCGCCCCCCGAATCAGAACTTGCTGAACTT